>NZ_LARL01000172.1:0-636 GCF_000980295.1 Odoribacter sp. N54.MGS-14
AAAACTCCCCCTGTTGGACTCGAACCAACGACACTGCGGTTAACAGCCGCATGCTCTACCGACTGAGCTAAGGAGGATTATTAGAAAGTGTATCACACCTTCAAAACTACATACATGTTGACAACCAACCGAATCAATTCTGACCATGCTTTTTGGTCAAGCCCTCACCCTATTAGTAGCAGTCAGCTCCATGTGTTACCACACTTCCACCTCTGCCCTATCTACCTCGTCGTCTTCAAGGGGGTTTACTCCTTTCGGATGGGATATCTCATCTTGAGGGGGGCTTCACGCTTAGATGCCTTCAGCGTTTATCCCTTCCGGGCTTGGCTACCCGGCTATAGACTTGGCAGTCTAACCGGTGCACCAGCGGCCCGTCCATCCCGGTCCTCTCGTACTAAGGACAGCTCCTCTCAGATATCCTACGCCCACGCCGGATAGGGACCGAACTGTCTCACGACGTTCTGAACCCAGCTCGCGTACCGCTTTAATGGGCGAACAGCCCAACCCTTGGGACCTACTACAGCCCCAGGATGCGATGAGCCGACATCGAGGTGCCAAACCACTCCGTCGATGTGAACTCTTGGGAGTGATAAGCCTGTTATCCCCAGGGTAGCTTTTATCCGTTGAGCGATGGCA
>NZ_LARL01000132.1:0-2489 GCF_000980295.1 Odoribacter sp. N54.MGS-14
AGGTTATGGAGGAACTCAAACAAATCTGCTCTCCTGACCAATGGGACATCACGCCGGAAAAGGCATTCGGTGTATTTAAGGAGTTCATACAAAGGTGGCAAAAGAGTTACCCGCCGCTAAAGAGATACCAGCACGACAGGTACAGGTTTTATTTTACATACTTCAAATATGAAAGGGAAATCAGGGGAATGATTTATACCACGAACTGGATCGAAAGACTGAACAGGGATTATAAGAGGGTTATTAACATGAGAGGGGCCATGCCGAATCCACAGGCCGTCATTCTACTGATGGGGACCGTGGCTCAAAACGCGGATATTTATAAATACCCTATTTATAATTTTTTAGAATCAAGATTATTTTATTAAAAATGAATAGATTTGCAAAGATGAAAAAAGAAAGGATTTACACACTTTTGGGGACACTATCGATGATAGTGTGTCTGTCCGATATGTGCTTTAAAAAAATGGAAACAAAAAAGAGTCCCGAATATTTACTCGAAACTCTTTTTCTTGGCGGTCTGGACGGGACTCGAACCCGCGACCCCATGCGTGACAGGCATGTATTCTAACCAGCTGAACTACCAGACCAAAATGTTTTCAAAAAAGGCGGTTCGGACGGGACTCGAACCCGCGACCCCATGCGTGACAGGCATGTATTCTAACCAGCTGAACTACCGAACCTTTTTTGCATCAAGTAACCGCTGTTACTCTCAAATGCGGTGCAAAGATAGATAGTTTTTCTTATTATACAATATTTCGGCCCTGAAAAAATGGAAAAAAATGCATTTTTATTACGGAAGGAAATATTCTTGAAGGCCCGAGAATAAAGGGATACGGATTGTTTACGTTGAGGATGAATGGGTTATTAATAAAAGTAATAAAGTATAGGCTAAAATTTCAATTTACGGTTTTGGAGTTTAATTTTTTCCTTATATTTGTGGCACATAATAATTGTCAAATTTAATTTAACTTATAAGATAATGAACGTACCTGCAGAATTAAAGTACACTAAAGAACACGAATGGATTCGTGTTGAGGGTGAAGAAGCATATGTCGGAATTACTGATTATGCACAAAGTCAATTAGGTGATATCGTGTTTGTTGAGGTTGAAACTGAAGGTGATAACCTAGAGGCTGGAGATACTTTCGGTAGTATTGAAGCTGTAAAGACCGTTTCTGATTTGTATATGCCGGTTTCCGGAGAAGTATTGGAATTCAATTCAGAATTGGAAGATCAACCTGACTTGGTAAACAAAGATCCTTATGGAAAAGGTTGGATTATCAAGGTAAAAATTGAAGACGAAGCACAGTTAGATGGATTGTTGAGTGCAGACGCTTACAAGGCTTCTATCTAATTTTATTGATAAAGAGGGGACTGTATGTGTTATCTCAAAAGGATAACGAATACAGTCCCTTTATTTTTGTTTTGTGGTTGCAAATTTCAATTTTTAATTCTATGACATTAATAAAATCTATATCCGGTATCCGGGGAACTGTTGGTGGACGTCCGGGTGATAACCTAACCCCTTTGGATATTGTTAAGTTTGTTTCGGCTTACGCTACTTGGTTGAAGACCGGGGCTGGGAAAACGAGAGCTAAAATCGTGTTGGGACGAGATGCTCGTATTTCCGGGGAGATGTATGCTAAATTAGTAGAGGCTACTCTGTCTGGTTTGGGACATGACGTGGTGAATATTGGTTTGGCAACGACTCCAACAACGGAGATCGCTGTTACTGCAGAACAGGCAGATGGAGGAATTATTCTCACGGCAAGTCACAATCCGAAACAATGGAATGCTTTGAAATTATTAAATAACCGGGGAGAATTCCTTTCGGCCGAGGATGGGACTCAAGTACTTCAGATGGCTGAACAGGAATCGTTTGAATATGCAGAAGTGGATGAATTGGGTTCTATTATCCATAAAGATTACACGGATTACCATATTCAACACGTGTTGGATTTGAAATTGGTGAACCGGGGGGCAATTGCCAAAGCCAACTTGAAAGTCGTCGTGGATGCGGTAAACTCTGTGGGAGGAACCGTGATTCCCGCTTTATTGAAAGCTTTGGGAGTGAAAGAGGTGGTTGAGTTGAATTGCGAACCCACGGGACGTTTTGCCCATAATCCGGAACCCATTCCGGAGAACTTAATCCAGATTTCAGAGAAAATAAAGGAGTGTGGGGCTGATTTAGGTATCGTGGTTGATCCGGATGTTGATCGTTTGGCATTAGTCTGCGAGAACGGGGAGATGTTCGTGGAAGAATACACGTTGGTGGCTGTTGCTGACTATGTGTTGAAACATACTCCGGGAAATACGGTTTCTAACCTTTCTTCTTCTCGTGCTTTACGGGATGTAACGTTAGCTCACGGGCAACAATATAACGCTGCGGCTGTGGGAGAGGTGAACGTGGTGACTAAGATGAAAGAGACGAATACGGTAATTGGTGGTGAAGGAAACGGTGGTGTCATCTATCCGGAAAGCCATTA
>NZ_LARL01000173.1:0-626 GCF_000980295.1 Odoribacter sp. N54.MGS-14
GGAAACCATTCGAAGAGTGCAAAGGCAGAAGGGAGCTTGACTGCGACACCGACGGGTGGAGCAGGTACGAAAGTAGGGCTTAGTGATCCGGTGGTATTAAGTGGGAATGCCATCGCTCAACGGATAAAAGCTACCCTGGGGATAACAGGCTTATCACTCCCAAGAGTTCACATCGACGGAGTGGTTTGGCACCTCGATGTCGGCTCATCGCATCCTGGGGCTGTAGTAGGTCCCAAGGGTTGGGCTGTTCGCCCATTAAAGCGGTACGCGAGCTGGGTTCAGAACGTCGTGAGACAGTTCGGTCCCTATCCGGCGTGGGCGTAGGATATCTGAGAGGAGCTGTCCTTAGTACGAGAGGACCGGGATGGACGGACCGCTGGTGTACCGGTTAGACTGCCAAGTCTACGGCCGGGTAGCCAAGTCCGGAAGGGATAAACGCTGAAGGCATCTAAGCGTGAAGCCCCCCTCAAGATGAGATATCCCATTCGAAAGAAGTAAACCCCCTTGAAGACGACGAGGTAGATAGGGCAGAGGTGGAAGTGCAGCAATGCATGGAGCTGACTGTTACTAATCGGGTGAGGGCTTGACCAAGAATCGCAGGAAGAATGAATCTCAAGGAAATGTCA
>NZ_LARL01000004.1:0-142837 GCF_000980295.1 Odoribacter sp. N54.MGS-14
TTCAAATAACTGTTCATTCGTTGGTTGCTGGGAACAGGAAGTAATAATCCTTTTTCATTGCAGATTGGATTTGACTGATATTTCTCTAAAATAAGTCTTGGTATATCCAACAATGGAATGTCACACATATTATCGGTCTTTTCCCTTGCTTTTCTTATCCACCACTCACCATTATCTGCCTGTACAAGGTGTTCCTTTTTCAGATTCTTTACGTCTGTGAAAGCCAAACCGGTGAAGCAACAGAAGATGAATATGTCCCTTACGGTTTGTAATCGTTGAATATCAAAATCTTTATTGATGATTTTGCGAAGTTCCATTTCGTTTAAGAATTCACGGTTACACTTGGTCTGTTTGAAGTGTATTTCTGCAAACGGATCATCAGTTATCCACTTCTTTATCAATGCAGTTTTGATGATTTTCTTTAAATTCTTCAGATATTTCACTGTCGCATTTTGCGCACAGTTTTTCTGTATTTTAATGAAATGTTCGAATTTGGTTATAAATTCATAGTTGATTGATTTTAATGGAATATCAGCCAGTTTATACTGTTCACTGATAAACTCCTTCAAATATCTTGCTGTACGTTCGTATCGAAGTACAGTACCTTCGGCATATTCCTTGTTCATCAATTCCCGATATTCTGAATTGTGTTCCTGGAATACTTCAAGCAGCATTTTGGGAGTAGAGTGTTCTCCATAATAGATATTTTTTATAATATCTGCTGTAATAGGTTTACCGTCCTGCTCAAGTTCACGGTGAATTTGAAGGATTTTAGTTCTTATCGTATCAAGATAGTGGTTTATTTCTTGATACTTCTTTTCCCTGCCAATCGCGCATTCTTTTTGCGTATTCCATTTTGTAACATCTATACTTCGCTTGATTTGTACCTCTGCACGTTTTCCGTTTATTGTGATACGCATACAGATTGGTGCTTCTCCATTTTTAAGCAGCTTTGATTTCTTCAGGAAAAACAATACCGTAAAATAGTTTCTTTGCATTGCCATACTCTTCTTTTTTTGATGGTGTAAAAATACATGTTTTGAAAAGAGTTCGTTTTATGCAAAACGCAGAGAATCAGTGAAATATAATCCAATTAGGTGGACTTGTTTTTATGTGGAAATTAAGTCCACCTATTTCACCTCCAGTAAGATGCGGTATTCTGCTTCAATTTGCAGTATGGATAAAAAGAAAAACCGCTGATAATGATTGATTATCAGCGGTTTTCATTGTTTTGCTTTTCTTTTGGTGATCCAGCTGGGATTCGAACCCAGGACCCCAACATTAAAAGTGTTGTGCTCTACCGGCTGAGCTACTGAATCGTCGTTTCTTTCAGAACGCGGGTGCAAAGATAGGGAGGAAATCGGAGTTTGCAAATTTTTTATGGCTTTTTTTCTAAAAAAATATTACTCTTCGATAATACTTAAAGAATCGATTTTTTCCAAACGTTCTATTAGTTTCGGGAGTTCTTTTCGGCGGATCGCCAATAACATTTCGCAGGATAATTCAAAGTTGCGTTCCAAGACTTCGGGATTTTCCTCCTTGATCACCTTCATGACATCGTTCAGGACTAGGTAACTGAACCGAATCCGCAAAATTTCATCTACGGTTTTTTCGACGATGACGGCATTCCGGATGGCATCGGCAGCAGCTTCACGATAGGCATTGATCAACCCCGATACCCCCAGCTTGGTTCCCCCGAAATAGCGCACGACAACAATCAGTACATTAGTCAGGTCGAAAGATTGAATCTGTCCGAATATCGGCTTGCCGGCTGTAGAGGAAGGCTCTCCGTCATCATTCATCCGGAAATGGTTTTTAGCAGCTCCTAAGCGCCAGGCATAACAATGATGCCGGGCATCGTAATACTTTCCTTTTATCCCGGTAATAATTTCCCGAATTTGTTCTTCGGTAGCCACAGGGTAAACAAAGGCCAGAAACTTACTTCCTTTTTCTTTATATAAGCCTTCGGCTACTACTTCGACGGTTCGGTACAGATCTTCCATTCCAATTACAAAAAAGGACTCAATTATTGCCTCCAGAGAGAAGTAATTAAAAACGTTCTGTTCCAATCGGGCACCTCAGCAGTTAAACGTTCAGTTTACCGAATCTTCTTCTATTCCGGTTGGAACAATGCGGCTTCAGTAACAATGACGCTTTAATTCCGGCAATACAATTTCCGTTGAATTTCCTCCACCTGGATCTTAAAATTCCGGTCAGTTTCGATCAGGTCGGTGACCGCTTTGCAGGCGTATAAGACCGTAGCATGATCTTTTTTACCGATTTGGCTACCGATATACGACAAAGAATACTTCGTATAGTTTTTACAGAAATACATAGCCAGTTGACGGGCTTGTACCACCTCACGTTTTCGGGTTTTCGTCTGTAAAAGCTCCGACGGAATATTAAAATGTTCACAAACCACTTCCTGGATTTTATCGACCGTCAATTCTTCCGTAGGTTTCTTCACCATTTTTCCAAGGATATCTCTAACGAGATCCACCGTCAGGTCCCTCTTATTAAAAGTCGACTGAGCCAGCAAAGAAATCATCGCTCCTTCCAATTCCCGGACATTATGATCGACATATTTACAGATATATTCGATCACTTCTTCTGAAAAATCGATACCGTCTTTCCGGGCTTTGTTCAACACGATTTCTTTACGTGTATCGAAATCCGGCGCCTTGATCTCGGCCGATAATCCCCAACGGAAACGGGACAGCAAACGATCTTCCATTCCTTCCAATTCGGCCGGAGCCTTATCACAAGTCAGGATCAACTGTTTCCCGGACTGATGCAAATGGTTGAAAATATGGAAAAAAGTATTTTGAGTACCGGTCTTTCCGGCCAGTTCTTGTATATCATCCAAAATCAATACATCGATCAACTGATAGAAATGAAGGAAATCGTTCACTTCATTCCGACGCACCGCCTCTGTAAACTGAGTCTGAAAGATATTGGTCGACACGTACAAGACGACCTTATTCGGAAAATTCTGTTTCACTTCCAGACCGATCGCTTGTGCCAAATGTGTTTTTCCGAGCCCTGAACCACCATAGATCAACAAAGGATTGAAAGCCGTTCCTCCGGGTTTCTGAGCGATAGCCATACCGGCAGACCTTGCCAAACGGTTACAGTTGCCTTCGATATAACTTTCCATGGTATAGGAAGGATTCAACTGGGAATCTATCTGAATCTGATTGGAAGCCCGTTCAAACGGGTTCTTCAGCGTACTGTGACCGGTCTGATCCAGATAAACCGTGCTGCTTGCAGGCTTCCTTACCGGATTAGAAGCTAAAGTCGTTGTCAGTGGCTCAGAAGGTTTACTTCTCTCCACCACAACCGAATAAGCCAATTTTGCATTGGGGCCGATTACCGCTTTCAAAGCACTCTTCAGAATATCGATGTACTCCCCTTCCAAAACTTCATATACATAAGCACTGGCAACCTGAATTGTCAGTACATCATCTTTAAAACGAACAGCACGTATCGGCTCAAAAAGCGTCTTAAACTTTTCAGGCAATACTTGCTTTTGAATCAAAGACAAACATTTCAACCAAATATTCTTACCTTCCTTTTCCATAGTCTATTGTTAGTCAGGTGTTTCTTACTTTTCACAACCCGCCTCTTTTCAGCATGCTAAATTCCATAAAAAAAATCATAAAAAAAATGGGATTTTACTTGGTTATATTCAAAAAAAGCTTATCAACTAAGAACCAAGACATTAAATATAACCATCTGATAACAAATATATTACACTCCATCAAAATCATTTATTTTTATTAAAATACCTATACCCCATTTATCACATTCAAAGGTTAAAAAAAGGAGAGTACCCAACCTAATCGTTTCAGCTTAAAGGAAAAGTTTCTCGCAACATATTAACATAACAAACATATTATATATATCATTATGTTAATAATCACCACAACAGCAACGCTCCTATTTAGAATGATTCAAATTAATATTTTATTGAATTTTAACAATAAATGATTGTTTAAAGATTTTATTAACATCTTTCAAATCTTTCTCCGCTTGTTTCAAATTCTTATAAGTTTGGATCAAATAAAGATATTTCCCGTTTTTACGCATTTCCCTTAAATCGGGATATTTCCGGTATAATTCGGAATCCAAGGCCAAGGGTTCCTCCGATTCCGCAATCACGATCCCATAAGTATCCTGGGTCGATTTACCGGAAGAAAAGTCGAACAAAGATAGATTCACAAAGCGTTTTGGATTTTGCCGGAATTCGGTCAGTAATTTATTGAGATTTTCACTCACTGCCGTCAGATTATAATACAAATCACGGTCATTCACCACTCCCCCTAGTGTACCTTTCCCCCGGTTGATCTTCATGACAATGGAATCGGTCTGTGCCAAAACACTATTCAAATAACGAACGGTATTAGCCAGATTAACCGCTTTAAGCGAATCGCTGATCCCGGTAATATTATCCAGGCTACGGGTTATATTCGCATTACTGTTTTCCAGGTTTCCGGTTATGCTATTGATATTCTCGAGAATTTTAGAAATCCGGGAGGACTCGTTGGCCAGCAAATCGTTCAAAGTACCGGAAGCATGCTCTACGTTATCCAGTGTGCGGCTGACACTTTTCAAGGATCCCCGGATATTTCCATTGGCATCTTCACTAAAAATCTCCTGCAAAGCCACCAATACCGTATCCAAAGAGACCATTACCGTCTCGGCTTTCTTCTTCAAGGGTTCCAATTGTTTGTTCAGTTGTTCCATGATACCCAATTCCAATTCCGTTCTCAAGGTATCCCCGCTCTGGGCATAAGTCGTTGCATCTCCGGGGATGAGGTTGATGGCTTTCGAGCCCATCAAGTCGGCGCTACGGATAGCAGCAATGGTATTGGAAGATATCTGCAATTTTTTTCCCACGGTAAACTGTACCAATACCTTATCGTACCGTTCACCGGTAAACTGTATGGCACTGACCTGTCCGACACTATATCCCCGATAGATTACACTACTGGAAACTTTCAATCCATCCACCCGGTCATAAATACCATAAAACACATTATTCCGGTCGAACAATGCTTTCGCTTTCAAAAAATTAATTCCCCAGATCAATATAACAACAGCAGCAATTGCTGTTAATGCCAGTTTCACTTCTCTTTTAACCTTCATTCCCATAACATCTTAATATCTTACTACTTTTTATTTTTCCGACTCCAATTTTCTGGCTTCTGCCACAGTAATTACTTTATTATTATATATCGCAATGATGAAACAATCTTTCACCTTACGCTTTACGGAAGAAAGTTTTTTCTTCACTACATCTAATTCCTTATCCTTAGCCACATAATAACGATAGCGTCCTCCGGAATTTATTTCCTCCACCTTCTCGCCTGTACAAAGCTTTGCAGGAGTTTTGACTTTCGAAGGAACAGAAGCCACCTGAATAGCATAAAACAATTCGTTTTTTCCGGATTCGGCAACTTGCGTTTTTTGTACTTCTGCAGCCTTTACGGACTGATTTCCATCCGATGCCACTACCGGCCCGGGTTGTCCGGAACGGTTCACGCTACTTTTTTTCTCTACTTGTCGTTTATAAGTTTCAATTCCTTTAAAAATAGCAGTAGCGATCTTCGTTTGTCCGGCCTGCGACATTAAAAATTTCTCATCTTCCCGGTTAGAGATAAAACCCGATTCGACAAGGATGGCAGGCATTGTTGCATCTTTCAGTACCAGATAACCGGCTTGTCTGACCCCCCGGTCTTTATGATTGGTCGCTTTGACCATCTCTGCTTGTACGGCACCGGCCAGTTCCAGGCTTTTTTCCTGATGGATATTCTGCATCAAACTAAAAATAATATAAGACTCGGGACTTGTCGGATCGAATCCGGCATAATTCTTTTCATAATCCTTTTCATGCCTGATTACAGCGTTTTCTTTCATCGCCACTTCCAGATTTTCCTTGTTTCGGGTAGATCCCAGCACATAAGTCTCCAGTCCCCGCACAGAAGGGGTTTTACAGGAATTGATATGAATAGAAATAAAAAGATCGGCTTTACAGTCGTTGGCGATCTTGCCCCGTTTATTCAGCTCTACAGGCACGTCTTTCGTACGGGTATACACCACCCGAATATCCGGATAGCGTTCCGAGATCATCTTTCCAAGTTTTAAAGCAATTCCCAAAGTGAGGTGTTTTTCCTGAGTAAGGGCACCGATTGCCCCGGGATCGCCTTCTTTATTAGCAAATCCACCATGACCGGCATCAATACAAATACATTTGATTTTTCCCGATTCTTTCTGAGCCATAGATTCATATGCGGAAAATATTACCAGTAACCAAAACAATATTCCGGTAAGTCCGTATCGAATTATCATGATATTTAAAACTTTTTAAAAAGAATGCTAGCTATTAACAATCAATATTTCTTACATTTGCAAACCGAATCCAAGGACCGGAATGCGTTTATTCATCACAAAAATAGTATAATAAATTGCAACTAAGAGCAAATATACTTCAATTTCTTACGATTTGCATCATTTTTATGATGGCAGCATGTTCCGTAGCATCACGGTCTTCACATGCCCGGAAAGATATTGCCGCCAGCGAAATGCAAGAAAAGACAGCAGCGGGAAAGCAGCAAGAATCAGTACAACCAGATTCGACGGTTCAAGATAAAACTCCCGGGCCGGTGATTAAAGAAGTCCATCACCCGGTCAAACGTCCGGCATCGGTCAGAGACAGTTTATCTGCTGCCGATTCGGCTTTAATGGCTCCCCGTCCGACTGTGTCGGATTCTCTACAGGTACAATCCGATACACTCCAAACGGATAGTACGAAAACAGAGAAACCTCTTTTTAAAGATGTAGTAGAATACAACGCAGCCGATTCGATCATTCTGGATGTTCCCAATAAAAAAACTTTTTTATATAAAAATGCCTTTGTCAAATATCTGACGACGGAATTAAAAGCCGACTACATCGAATTAGATATGGAAAACAGCCTGGCTTATGCTTCCGGTCTTCCTGACAGTAGCGGTACGATTGTCGGCAAACCCAAATTCAAGGACGGTAGCCAGGAATTCGAAAGTCTGGATCTCAAATATAATTTCAAGACAGAAAAAGGATTTGTCAAAGAGATCATCACCCAACAAGGCGAAGGTTATGTCCAGGGAAAGCTGACCAAGAAAATGTCGGATTCGGTATATTGTATCAAAGACGGCTGGTATACCACTTGTGACAAACACGATCATCCGCACTTCTACGTACGGTTGAGCAAGGCCAAAATGATCCGGGACAAAAAGGTCGTTTCGGGATTTGCCAATCTTTACATCGAAGATGTACCTCTCCCTCTGGCTATCCCGTTCGGATTCTTCCCGATCACCAAAAAAGGAACCTCGGGAATTATTATGCCTACTTACGGTGAAGAACGTATGCGGGGATTCAACTTGCGGGACGGAGGTTACTACTGGTTTATCAACGATTATGTAGACCTCACGGTTACCGGTACGATCTATACCAATGGGTCGTGGGGCCTCAACGTAGGTTCGAATTACAGAAAAAGGTATAAATTCAGCGGTAATTTCGATTTCTCGATGAGCCGGAACCATACCAGTGAAAAAGGGACTCCGGACTATACCCAGTCCAAAGACTGGTCCATCCGCTGGCAACATTCCCAAGATCCCAAAGCCAATCCTTATACGACATTTTCTGCTTCGGTAGATATGTCTTCTGCGACAAACAACTATTATAACGCCACCAATATCAATGATATAGCCAACCAACGTAAACAATCCAGTATTTCCTGGAGCAAAAAGTGGCCCGACCGTCCGTTCAATATCACAGCCAGTTTTACCCACAACCAGAACAGCCGTGACTCCTCGATCTCACTTTCTTTTCCGAACCTGAACTTCCGGGTATCCCAGGTATATCCTTTTCGGCGTAAAGAACGTGTAGGTGAATTAAAATGGTATGAGAATATCGGTTTCACCTACAATGCAGAGTTACGTAACAGTATTCAGACCAAGGAATCCGAACTGGGAAAATCTTTCCAGAATATGGCCCGGGACTGGCAAAATGGTTTTAAACATTCTATTCCATTAAGTACCAGCATCAATATTGTAAAAGACCTATCCCTTTCTCCCTCGTTCACTTATAACGGTGTAGCCTATTTAAGTTCGATCCGTAAAGGCGACTGGGTAGCCGATTCTACGATGCCGGGAGGGGGTTATATCCCTGTCGATACGGTATATGGCCTGCATTACGCCCACAATTACAACGCAAGTCTGTCTCTTTCTTACAACCCGACGATTTACGGTATGTATCAATTCTTACCGACTAGCAAAATTTTTGCCATCCGGCATGTCATCCGCCCCAGTGCCAGCGTATCGTATACCCCTAAAATCGGTGTACCTAAAAGTAAATACTGGAAAACTTACACAGATTCACAAGGTAACGATCAGGAATATTCTATATTCGACAACAAGTTATACGGAACCCCTTCCGGTGCCGAAGAATCGGGGAGCCTGAGCCTGAGCCTCGACAACAACCTGGAAATGAAAGTCCGGAACGACAAAGATACCACCGGCAAGGAAGAGTATAAGAAAATAAAACTATTGGAGAGCTTTCGTTTACAATCCAGTTATAATTTCTTTGCCGATTCTATGCGCTGGTCGGTAATTCAGTTATCGGCCCGGACCAAAGTATTCAATGAAAAAGTCAACATAAACCTGACCGGAACGTTAGACCCTTATGCCATCAATGCCAATGCCGTCAGAATCAACAGGTACAATGGAGGTATCGGACGTCTGACCCGCGTATCGGCTTCTTCGGGCATACAATTCTCTTCGGACAACGGGAAAAACAAAGAAGAAAAGAACGATAGACTGAACGGTCATTATGATGAATATATGGATTTCGATGTTCCCTGGAGTATCAGTCTGGATTATACGTTCAGTTATTCGAAGAATTATTCGCGCAATACCGCTCCCGGAGCCAAAAAACCTTTGAGCAGCAATACCATTTCGCAGATGGTGCGTATCAACGGCGACTTTTCCCTGACCCCGAAATGGAAGATAGGCTACAGCACCGGTTATGACTTCCAGCAGAAAGAAGTGACGGCTACCAGTTTCAACCTCACCCGCGACCTGCATTGCTGGGAAATGACCTTTTCCTGCATTCCCTTCGGCACGCACCAGTCCTACAATTTCCAGATCAACGTCCGTTCCAGTCTGTTGAAAGACCTGAAACTAACGAAGCGGGACTCCTGGTACGACAGGAGGTAAGCACACCCGCTCAGCAAAGTGCCGGTCAGCAACCGCAAGTCGCGCCGATTTTTTTCTGCCTTTGTCAAAAAAATTCTCCTGACCGGACAATATTGATATGAAAACGTACATTTCTGATATTTGTTTTCCTACCCCTATTCTATTTTTGCAGAGGTAAACCGAACAATTATGAGGGAAATAATATTCATATCTATACTCTGCGGAATGCTGAATTTCGTGGCTTGTCAAAAAAAAGTGACCGATTATCCGATCCAACCCGTAAATTTCACCCAAGTCCATTTAGCGGATTCTTTTTGGAGTCCTAAACTGAGTATAAATCGCGAAGTATCCATCCCGACGGCTTTTCACCAATGTGAAATCAACGGCCGTCTGGACAATTTCGCTCTTGCCGCAGGTCTGAAAACCGGAGAACACCAGGGAGATTTTCCCTTTGACGACACCGACATTTACAAAGTAGTCGAAGGAGCTTCCTACGTGCTGGCAGTGCAATACGACCCACAGCTCGACCATTATCTCGACAGTGTCATCCACCTGATAGCAGCAGCCCAGGAACCGGACGGTTATCTTTACACTTGCCGTACCAATCGTTGTGACCGCCTTCAGCGCTGGATGGGCAGCCGTCGCTGGGAGAAAGTCAATAGCCACGAACTTTACAACTGCGGACATTTATACGAAGCCGCCACGGCTCATTATTATGCTACCGGTAAACGTCATTTACTTGACGTCGCGATAAAGAATGCCGACCTGGTATGTCAGGTTTTCGGAACAGATTCAGGACAGATCCATCAGCCCTCGGGGCATCCCATTGTCGAGATGGGGCTTGTTAAAATGTACCGGGTGACCGGTAATCCCAAATACCTGGAAAAAGCGAAGTATTTTTGTGAGGAAGCGGGACGTCTCTCCGATGGGCGCCCTGCCAGTCCGTATAGCCAGGACCACAAACCGATCAAGGAACAAGACGAGGCTGTAGGACACGCCGTGCGGTTCGGTTACCTGTATTCGGGTGTCGCAGATGTCGCCGCCTTGTGCCAGGATCAAGGATTCATCGAAGCTTCAAAACGGCTATGGAACAATATCACCGACCGGAAATTATATATCACAGGAGGTATCGGAGCCAGAGCCTGGGGAGAAGGATTCGGGGAAAATTACGAACTTCCGAACATGACTTCCTATTGTGAAACTTGTGCCTCTATCTCCAATGTCTACTGGAACTACCGTCTGTTTTTACTAACCGGGGAATCGAAATATTACGATGTGCTCGAACGTGCCTTATACAATGGAGTCATTTCGGGAGTCTCTCTCGATGGGAAACGTTATTTTTACGACAATCCTTTGATGTCGGACGGTAGTCATGACCGGAGCGAATGGTTCGGTTGTTCCTGTTGTCCTTCCAATATCACCCGCTTTATGCCGTCCATTCCGGGTTATGTGTATGCCGTCCGAGGGAATACTCTTTTCGTCAATCTGTACATGGGCAACGAAGGTCAAATAACTCTGGAGGGCCAACCGGTCCGCATCAAACAGGAAACCCGTTATCCCTGGGAAGGCAGGATCAAGCTGACTTTGGATCACTCTCCTGCTTCTTCGTTTACTCTGGCTTTGCGTATTCCCGGTTGGGTACAACAGCAACCTCTTCCCGGCACCCTATATACCTATCTCGACAAAGATACAACAAGTTATACCATCAGCCTGAACGGAAAAACGGTAAAACCGGAAGTCCGGAACGGTTATGCCCTTCTCCGAGGCGACTGGAAGGGTAACGATCAAATCGTCCTGAATTTACCGATGCAAGTCAGAAAAGTGATCGCCGACCCACAAGTTATCGACGATCGTAACAAATATGCTCTAATATACGGTCCGATAATATATTGTGTCGAAGCCAGCGATCATGACGGTTACGCTTTGGATCTGTTTACAGAGGAAGATACTCCGTTCAGTCCGGAGTTTAAGCCCGATCTGCTTCACGGTGTCATGACCCTAAAAGGCCAGGGATATCATTTACTTTCCGACGGCCATACGACTCTGCCAACCTCCGTGACGGCCATTCCTTATTATGCCTGGGACAACCGCGGAGCCAACGAAATGAATGTATGGATCCCTTATACCCGCGAGGCCAGCATTCCACGCCGCACAGAAACCCTGGCTTCACAAGCACAGGCTTCTGTTTCGATCCCTTACGGAGGATACGGTTTGAACGACCGGTTCGAACCCCGCAATTCGGCGGATAAATCGATGCAGTTTCACAATTGGTGGCAATGCCTTGGCACAGAAGAATGGGCTCAATACGAATGGGACCAACCGATGACTCTCACCGAAGCATCCGTATATTGGTTGGAATTAGGACATTACGATATCGATTTCCAACTCCCGGTCTCCTGGCGTCTCGAATACAAAGCCGGCGAGAAATGGCTGCCGGTAAAAAATACCGATCCTTACGAAATCGCTAAAGATAAATATTGTACAGTCCACTTCCAGCCCGTCAGAACCAAAGCTCTGAGATTAACCGCCCAGTTACAGGAAGGCAAATCAGCCGGAATATTGGAATGGAAAGTAAGGTAAAGTCTCTTAAAACTTAAACTTTACTTTTACCAACAGAGGGTTGCTATCTTCCGGGATCCGGAGATGGGTTTTCTGAATAATAGCTCTTTTTAAAAGATCCTGCCGATTCAGTAAGATTTCATCCCAGTCCCGGTAATCGTTATAGATACCATAAAAAAAGTCTTTATCGGCCCCCCCAATCATGAACATCCCGTCGGCATCATCTCCTTTTCTCTCCCAGGTAATCGTTTTGCTATTTTTAAAAGAGTGGATACAATAACAATCGGTTGCCTCAGGTCCGCAATACGAGAAATAGAAGTAATCCCGGGTATCGTAAATATAGACCGGCATTTTATAATAATCAGAACGGAGATAAGTTTGCAGATCCGATGAATACCGGTTTTTTATCGTCTCTTTCCCAAAATCGATTTTCACCCGGGGTACCGGCAAACTATCCGAAAGATAATAACAGATATTATCACTATCCTGAGGCCGGAGAATATATCGATTATCGCTAGTCTGGGTTATCAGAGCTATATTCAGGCCATAGTCTTTACGAGGCAGAAATTTTTGCAGGATTCGCCCCTGTTCGTCATAACGATACAAACAATAGAAATCTTCCGAAAAATTATTCTCGTCCATTTGCGGGCAATAATACAAAAAAGCCGAATGACCGGGTCCACTCGCTATCGCATCGAAGCCATTACATATCTCTGGAAGCTCCAGTGTCGTTTTCCGGATAAACCGTCCGGTCTCCGTACTATATTTCACGATCTCACATCCTCCCAAAATCCATAATTCCCGGGCATCCTGGCTGAGGCATACATCATCGATAGTAAGGTATTCTTCGGGGCCACGACCATTCTTTCCGATTTGAAATAAAAACTTTCCTTTAGGACTGAACATGAACATGCTGGCAGTACTTTTAATCAGGACATTTCCGTTAGGCAAAAGCAGTATTTTTCCCACCAGTCCGATCAACGCTTTCCCGGTAGTCTCCAAAGGAACAACTTCAACCGAATCGATATACGGCAACAGGTCGTTCACCGCATTTCCTGCACTCAAGGGAGTTATTATTTCCTGTTCAACCGAAACCGGTTTACTCTGATTTCCGCACCCGGCAAGAAACAGGAAGAAAGAAAAGAAGAAAAAAGATTCTAATTTTAGCATAGACATAAGGTTCTCTTTTTCAACAAAGATAGTAAAAAAGGTTTATAAACCTTAAACAAGCAAGAAGTAATTTTAAGTACCTTACGCACTAATTCTATTTAGGTTTTAAAAGTTGTACCCCGAACTTCAGGTTCTCTCAACAGGAACAAAGTGAGTCCCGGCAAACCGGTCACCGAAGACGAATTAGTAACGACGAATAAACTTACATTTTTTAATTTTAATAAAAAAAATCATTATTCACTTGTTTATCTTCAATTTTTTCTTTTCCTTTGTAAAACAGATACAAGAGGTATCTGTCAACAAAATGTTGATGCGTTACTATTACGCGTTCTGAAAGCAAGAAAACTGACAATTTTTAAATAGGAAATCAGAACGATTGTAGCAACGCTCACGTAGGAGGTTCGTATATCAATGATACCTAAGCGTGAGCTTGCTCTTTCTGTTCCTAACCATTGTCAGTGGTTCTTGCCAGATTGAGTTAAGTTCCACGCTTTGTTGTTTTAAAGGCAGCTCCGCGTTTTTCTCAATCCACTCAACATATATACAATTATCAGGCTACTGTTTGAAAGCAGACCGGATACTCCAACAGGCCTCCCAAGCCGTGTGTACAACTATTATACATTCAACCGGCTGCTTTCTTTCAACTATTGACTTGGGATTTCGGGCTAATGAATAGCCGGGGATATGTCTCGACGACATATCCCTTTTTTTATTCTGCCCTAAGTTTAAGAACCGCTTGCGGCATACCTTCCGGGCCGACTTTTACCGTAATCTGTCCGTTTTTTTCGTTTACTCCTGCTCATGGCTATCGCCCGTCCGTTCCAAGTATTGCGTTCATTCTCCAGATAAGATCGGAATCTTTCAGCGAGGCATGTCTACTCCGGAATGTTCCGGGAACACTCCGGACCATCGGCCTGCATATTAAAAATTACTCCGTACGATCAACGGCACAGAAAATCGATTTGCTTCCGGATCGCCTGACTACATACGGGGCAAAAGATATCGATGGTATGCAGGTTATTCATCAGACAGTTGGGCCATGGACGATACACTCCTTTATTCACATAACCACCTCCTTCATAAACCCCTAATTTCTGAGGTGTTTTTTCATTGACAGGAGTAGGAACCGGCGTTTTCGTGTCCAGCATCTTTTTCCATTCCTTCCGGCCGAAATCGGTCAGGGTGGTCAGATTGGCTTCCCATGGCTCTACATCGGTCGGATACATATCGTTGTACGACACGTTGCCAATATATTCATCCCCTAATCCCAGCAACACATGTCCGAATTCGTGTACATAGATTTTACCGGTACGGTTAGGATGGTGAGCTGCACTGATACCATAAAAATTATAGATTCCGCCACCACCATATTTCTGCGTATTGGACAACACATAAATATGATCATACGGCGCATGGGCAGCGATATCCCGGAGTCCCTGAAAGTCCTCGATCATTTGATAACGTTCCGAGTCGAAGGTATAGTAGCGGGCTTGAGCCGCCGTATTCCGCCATACATGTTCGCCGGGAATAGTCACACCCGATTCCATCGAAGGGGCCCACACCGCCCGGATATTAAAACGGGCAGCATTCTCCTTGAAAGGAGAGTAACTGAAAAACTCTTCAGCAAACACCCGGCAAGCAGCTGCAAATTTCTCCTTCTCATTCTGGGTATACCCTTCGGGAACGAGTACGATATCTACCCGCGTCGAGGGATTACCGTTATAGGCCACCTCGAAGGTCTCGTAGCGGGGAGTAAACTTTTTCACAAAATAAGAATTGGGATCGATGTCCTGTTCGAATTTCTTTTCAAAAACTCCTTTCCGGTTACGGGCATAGATCTCGATCCGTACCTCATTTTTCGGGTAAGGGAAAACCACCGACTCAGGCATGGCTTTACGCACAGTCTGCGCTTCGGGAGTGGTTTGCCACTCATTGAACAAGGTACAATAGCTTCGGGAATAAATCTCTTTACCACTGGCTTTATCGAAGATTTTAAACAATTGCACCCCATAACCGGTATCATCCAGCAGAGACACTTTCGAACCTGCCCAATAGGGTTCTTCCTTCAATTCGTCGAAAAAATACTCCTGGTTCCGGCTATCTCCGCAATGGTAGTAGTCGAACCGTAGTGTCTTGTCCAGAAAATACCGTTCAAAGGGTGTCTGGGCCGTCAACTCTCCTGTCATCCAGGTACAGAAAAATAAAAAAATGATTTTCAATAAGTTCATGTTTTGTTAGTTTGATTTTCTTTACAAAAATAACAATAATGACGAGGTAAGCCAAAAGTTATTTCACTTCCCACTCAAAAATTCCTGCCGCATTATCCTCCGGCAATTGAACTTCGAGTTTCACCGCAGCGGTTTTCACCGGTTCGAATTCCACCGTACAGGGAGCATCTTTCTGAATCGGATAATCAGCCGTATTTTTCACCGGGACCCATGTTCCGGCTTCATTTTTATAATATACCTTCCATGCTTCCGGTATCCGGCAACCACCCCACGGGCCGTCGTCGAACCAGTAAACGGTAGAAGAAGAGACAGTCTGTTCGCCTTTGAAGTCGTATACAATCCATTCGGTTGTATTCTTTTTCGGCCACCAATGGTAATAAGGCATCGAGCGATCCTCGGGATTCTGTGGTTGCAAACGGTCGTTTACCGCCGAGATAGCACTACTCCGGTGAGAGGCAGAAACCTCACTTTCGGAAGCAATCGTCGGCGGCATTGCCGGACGGGTAGCATTCAGGTCGATCGGTAGCCAAACGGTCATCTCTCCGGCTCCCCGATGTGCCCATGCATAATAAGGAATCAGGGATAAAGTGACTTCTTTTGCCTCCAGACGTCCCTCTTTATCGAACTCCAGCGTCTGAGCCTGTGTTTTCAACAGCTCTATGCCGTACAACAGATCACTGCGGTTTTCTACGGTAAATTCGGGTGTTTGATTCATCAGGATTCCCCGGACACTGAAATCATTATCCGGCCATTCGGCACAATACACCACCGGTCCTCGCTCGACGGATACCCGTCCACGATCGGCTTCCACTTTATAATTCGCTTTTACAATCCGCGGTTCCATATCGAAATGAATATCTACGATATCCCCTTTTTTCCATTTGCGTTGAATGGTAAAATAACCTTTTTCCAGCGTACTCTCTGCCGGCTTACCGTTCACTTTCACTGTATAGCCCAGTTTTTTGCCATCGGCATAACGGTACAAATCGCTCGGTACGACCTTTCCCTGCACCCAACCCGGAATCCGGATTTTCATCGCAAAATCGGAAATTCCGCGGGGAGTCACGGCCACCTGTATATCCCCGTTCCAGGGATAAGAGGTGGACTGTTTCAATCCTACTTTCTTCCCGGCAACTTCGAGGGTCGATTCGTTGGCCACAAACAAATTGACATAAACTTCCTTATCTTTCACAGCATAAATATATCCCGGAACAGAAGGAATAAAACGGCAGGCATTCGACGGGCAACAGGCACATCCGAACCAGGGCGAACGTTGATGCTGGCCGATAGATTCCAAAGGATTGGGATAAAAGAAAGCCCCACCGTCCAGAGAAATCCCCGACAATACGCCATTATAAAGGGTACGTTCGAGTACATCGTAATATTTGGCATCTCCTTTCAGCAGAAACAAGCGATAATTCCAATACACATTACCGATAGCGGCACAAGTCTCACAATAGGCCGACATGTTGGGTAATTCGTAATTTTTACCGAAAGCTTCACCACTGCCGGTAGCTCCGATTCCGCCTGTAATATACAACTTTTTAGTAACGACATTCTCCCAGATCCGGTCGATCGCATCGATATACTCCTGATCACCGGTCAGGGCAGCGACATCGGCGATACCGGAATACATATAAGCAGCCCTGACAGCATGTCCGACGGCCTCGTTCTGTTCCAGAATCGGCTTATGAGCCTGGCTATATTCGTCTTTCCGTTCCGTATATCCCCGCTTATCCAGGAAAAATTTCGCTTCATCCAGGTATTTTTTATCCCCGGTCACCACATACAACTTCGCTAAAGCCATCTCGGCGATCTGATGTCCGGGCACTTTCACCTGCTGTCCGGGTTTATCACCGATCTCACGGCAAACACAGTCGGCATAGCGGATCGCAATATTCAGGAAGTTTTTCTGTCCGGTAGCCTGATAGTGAGCGACAGCCCCTTCAACCATATGCCCCAAGTTATAAAACTCGTGGCTCAGGTCTTCCACTTTTTCCCAGCGTTTCGATCCGGCCCATTCATGGGGGTGTTCCGGATTCATCGTCCGGGAAGTATACAGGTATCCGTCCGGTTCCTGTGCCCTGGCAACGATCACCAGCACACTGTCGATATATTTTTTCAATTTTTCATCCGGATACGTCTGCAACAGATAGCTGGCCCCTTCGATCGTTTTATACACATCGGTATCGTCAAAAGAAAATCCGGTTACTTTATTATGAGGACCGGGATTAGCGGCCATTTCGAAATTCTTGTAGCGTCCTGTTTCTTCG
Organism: Odoribacter sp. N54.MGS-14; assembly: GCF_000980295.1. Classification (NCBI taxonomy): domain Bacteria; kingdom Pseudomonadati; phylum Bacteroidota; class Bacteroidia; order Bacteroidales; family Odoribacteraceae; genus Odoribacter; species Odoribacter sp. N54.MGS-14. The sequence goes on from NZ_LARL01000004.1 coordinate 17,467, forward strand.
CATTTACTGAATGCCAGCGGAATCGTCACTTCACGGCTGGCTTTCAGTCGTTGTCCCCAAAAGGCATCGTTCACTTTTACAGCTGTAAAAGGAACCGGGGTAATGGGATAACCGGTATGTCCATTCTTCTGAGCACACACACTCAGTGCCAGACATGCGGCAACAAAAGTCATCACTCTTTTTTTCATAAGCTTTTTATTTATGATTCGATTTTATTTCTTTTCCTCTTTATTCCAATCCGGAGTTTGCAGGCCTTGTAAATGCCGGATCACGGCTTTTTCATTTAAGCTTTGAATTGGGCGTACCATTCCCATACCCATGCCAATGCGGCATGGGCGGAAATACCATTATTGGTAATCAATGCGTTACGAATATATCAAATCTGAATTTTTCTCATTTTTGAGCCAGAAAATGCAACACGTTAGTGAAGCTTACCGCCAGCTCCCTTATTATCTGCGCCGTTCCCTTTTGCTTATCTGATATTTTTTTCCTTCTGTTCTTCCAAACGGCAATCAGTGCCAACACCATCCTTTGAATTGTATCCAGGTTCCTAGCCGCTCGTTCAGCCTTACGCTTTATGCTGTCCTGGCGGAGGTTGCGGTCAAGATCCCAGTGCATGCTTTCAATAGCCCAATGCTGTTTGGTTATCTGACTAAGCCGCTCTGCACTGCTATCCAGGCTTGAAATATACAGTCGCTGTTCAGACGTACTTCTGCCATCAGACTTTTTCTCCGTAGATGTGAGTATTTCTATAACTGTCAAATTTCCATTCCATTTCTCCCTGTCGGCAATCAGTTCTTCCCCACGGAATATACGGCATACCCTTGACTCAATCCTGCCGTGTTCCAAGTATGGACCTTCCTTGTAGATATCAGTTGGGGTGATGGCTTTTATAGAGTCTTCAAGCCCATAGCGCAAAGATCTTTGATTCGCCTTGAGTTCGATCACGAAGTCGCCTCCTTTACCTCTAATCTTGTCTATTATCCCCTTTTGGCATGACATGGCATCTGCTGTGACGACACATCCTGACACATCTAGTTTATCCAATAGTCGGGGCACGGATTTGATTTCATTACTTTTCTCTTTGCAAACATCAGTAGCCAAAGTAAAGCCGGAACGGAGTGAATATGCAGAGACGATATTAGGGTTGCGTCCGTTGTCGTACAAGGTACCTCGCATGGCCTTGCCATCAATACAAATGATGTCAGTTGCCGAAGCGGATATTTCCTTGCGGAAAACCTCTGCAAAAGCAGACATTCGATCAGCCATCTTTTCATCGTCGATGCTTTGAAACACACGGCAGAGCGTAGCTTCTGAGGGTAACCCATACGGAAATAACCCTTTCGACTGCAGGCGTTTCAAGTGACGTTTGCCAAATTGAAGTATTTCAGCTCTGGTAATACACTTGCTGAGTCTGCCCAATATTACGAGCATGAGTATATCTTCAAGTTTGTGTTTGAAGTTTCCTCTGCTTGTTCTGCGGTATTCAGGGACTGAGGATACAAATTTTCTCAAATGAGTCATGATGCTGCCACGAAGACAGTCAAGGTGTTTCTTTTTTAGTAATATTGCGTATAAAAAGTTGTATATCAACGAAATAAATCGTATTTTTGCTATTGCAAAAACAAAGGCGGAAGACAATATCAACATCATATTCTATTGAATTCCGCCTATAAAAAAAATAAAAATGAACGATAAGAAGAAACACCTAAGGCGGTGCTTCCGCATCGCTGTGCACGAATATAAGCATTTTTACTACAATTACAAGCGATGAACAATATTTCTTAAATGAAAAAGCCGTGATGCCGGATAAAGAAATCCCGTCTTTTCCGTTCACCGTAAGCTCCGCCCATCGTATGCCGCTGGTTGGGCAATACTACAAATTCAAACTCTTTACCGGCACCGATCAAAGCATTCACCACCTGGAAAGTTGTCGAAGGATCGACATTATCGTCCAATTCCCCCAGGATCAGCATCAATTTCCCTTGCAGACGATAAGCATTCACCGTATTGGAGCATTCTTCATATTCTTTTCCGACGGGATACCCCATCCACTGTTCATTCCACCAGATCTTATCCATCCGGTTATCATGGCAACCGCAAGCAGCGACACTCACTTTATAAAAATCAGGGTGGAACAATACAGCTCCCATCGCATTTTGTCCGCCTGCCGAGCAGCCATAAATCCCAACCCGGTCGATATCCATCTCAGGATATTTAGCCGCCGCAGCCTTCATCCAGGCGATACGGTCGGGAAAGCCTCCGTCTTTCAGGTTTTTCCAACATACATCATGGAATTTTTTCGAACGGTTAGCCGTCCCCATTCCGTCGATCTGTACCACGATAAAGCCCAATTGCGCCAAAGCGGCATCTACCGGAGATACGGTGAAAGATTTCGGGACAAAAGAATCATGTGGTCCGGCATAGATATACTCGATTACGGGATATTTTTTGGACGGGTCGAAATCTACCGGACGGACGATAACTCCCCAAATATCGGTTTCTCCGTCTCTTCCTTTAGCACAAAACACTTCAGGCATTCTCCACCCTTCTGCCAGCATCTTGCTGATATCGGCCTTTTCCAAAGACAACAAGACCGATCCGTCTTTCGCACTACGCAAAGCAGCTACCGGCGGACAATCGATCCGGGACCAGCTATCTGTAAAATAGGTATAATCCCTGGAAAATTCCACTTGATGGTTTCCATTTTCAGGTGTCAGGCAGAGCAATTCTCCATTCTCTATATTCAGCCGGTATACTTTCTCGAGATAGGGATCTTCACCGGCATCTTTTCCGCACCCTACCAAATAAACCACCCTGGCGGCATCGTCCACATGCAACACCCGTTTCACTACCCATTCCCCTTTGGTCAGTTGTCGTTTCACCTGACCGTTATCCGCATCATAGAGATAAAGATGGCGCCATCCGTCACGCTCCGAAATCCAGAGGATCTCGTTCCGGTCTTTCAGATCGTAGCGATACAGCAAATTATAATAAACAAAAGTAGGCATCTTCTCCCCGATCAGCACTTGAGCCTTCGGGTTGTCCCCGGTGACTTTATAAACTATATATTCCTGATGTCCCCGTTTGTTATAATCGAAAGTAAAAGAACGACTGTCATCGGCCCAACGGATATTGTTCAGGTTAAACTGTTTTTCCGGTTCGGCAAACTCGATATTTACCTGTCGTCCTTCCTCCACCAGAAACAATACCGGTCGTTTGACAGGCAGGGCATCTCCCGGTTTCACATAATCGATCTCTTCCATTTTGGGTTGCAGTTGTCCGGCAGGCGAAGACACGACGGTCTTCAATTTCCGGATCCAGGCGGGGCGGTATTTACAACTCACCAATTTCCGGGAATCCGGCGACCAGCTGATAAAAGAAGAATAGTATTCTCCGGGGGCTCCGTCGTAGCTCAGCCGGTTCACCTTGCCGCTGCTTATATCACGGACAAACAGATTTCCTTCACTGACAAAGGCTTCTTTTTTTCCATCGGGCGAAGGAGTAGCTCCCTGCCAATTCTCTTCATTCACACCTCCCCAGTGGCCTTCCCGGCGGCGGGGTTCTTCTTTCACCTTACCGATCATCTTATTTTTATTCCGGTCGTAAGTATATTTCATGCCTTCGGTCACAAAAGTCAGTTGTTTCAGATCGTCCGAAAACGCAATCTCCCGGAAAGGCATTTTCCCGGGTTCCACTTTTCGTCCCAGTTCAGCCGTCAATGCTTTAGCCATAGCTTTCTGATCGAAAGCCGGTTGTTTCTGTCGTTTACCGGCATTCACCAGTATAAAATCAGTACCTGCAGGAGTCTTGACCGCATACCAGCAAAAATGTGTATTTCCGATCCAGCGGGGAGTGATATTCCCTCCAAAATATCCGGCCTCATACTTTTGCCTGAACCCATCTGCTTCGGCATATTTTTCTTTCAGCTCCTGTGCACAAACGGCACAACTGAACACCAATAATAAAATAACAGGAATAATTTTCATAAGTTTATAATTTTATCAGTTATGATTTTTCTTCAACCTGATAGCAAATCCTCCTCCCGGAGCAAGTTGCATCTTCAACCGATCCTCTCTTTTTACATCACGATATTCATGCCGGTAATCTTCTCCCTTTTTATCCGCATTTATACCGTCGCAGAAAATTTCAGCCCGGAACATCCCTTCCGGCAAGAAACTCAAATCCAAATCCACCGTACGTGCTTCCCAATCGGTCAGTCCTCCGACAATCCAGTCTTCCCCCACCCGCCGGGCTGTGACGATATATTCTCCCATTTTCCCCTGCAATATCCGGGTTTCATCGGCCACAACGGGTAAACCGGCGATAAAGCGGGTACATTCGGGTTCCTTGCGATAGGCGGTGGGGGCATCACACAGCATCACCAACGGACTGTCGAACACGATATAAGTAGCCAATTGATGACAACGGGTCCCCTGACTCATCGGGCTACTGTAAATATCCCTGAAGTCCTTTTTCACTGCATTCCGCATAGCACCCTGGGTATAATCCACATTCCCGGCCATCATACGAATAAAAGGCATAGTTACGTCGTACAAAGGCATATCGGGATTACTCCATTTCAGTTCCTCCATGCCGAATACTCCTTCGAAATTGATCGCATTCGGGAAAGTACGGTTGATTCCGGTCGGTTTATACATACCGTGAAAATCCACGAACAGCTTATATTTTGCAGTAGTTTCCGCGATCCGGTAAACCATCTCTACCGCTTTCTGATCATCCCGGTCGAGGAAGTCGACTTTGAAGCCCTTAATCCCCATACCGGCATAATACCGGCAAGCCTTTTCGAGCTGCTCGTCCAGCACGTTCATCACCGCCCACAGAATCAGTCCGACCCCTTTGTTGCGGGCATATTCGGCCAATTCCGGTAAATCGATCTCCGGAACAGTGGTCATGATATCTCCCTGTTTGGGATCCGACCAACCTTCGTCGAGCACCACATATTCGATTCCTTGTTCCGCAGCAAAGTCGATATAATGTTTATAAGTCGGCGTATTGATTCCTACTTTAAAATCCACTCCGCTGATCCCCCAGTCGTTCCACCATTCCCAGGCCACTTTCCCGGGTTTTATCCAGTTGTAATCACCGATCCGGTTGGGAGCGGCCAGCGCATACACCAGATGATTCACCGGCATCTGAGTATCTTCTGCAGTCACTGCCATAATTCTCCAGGGAAAGGTACGTTTATCGGCTACCCGCGCAATATAAGGCCTGCGGGTTTTCACCGTCTCCTGACAACGCCACTTATTCTTAAACGTTTCCTGAGGATAGGCTGCAAACACCCCTTTCAAAGCCGGCGTTTTTCCATCTCCACAGACGAACATGCCCGGATAAGCTTCCAAATCGGATTCCAGTAAGGTCAGTTTCACCGCACCGGCATCCACAGTCAAGGGTAAAAAAGCAGGTAACTCTGTATTATATTGTGTAAGAGGAGCTTTGGTGTAAAAATTTTGAAAAGCCATATTCCAGGGATCTTTCGGATTGGTAGAATACGGTATATAGGCTTCAAAATCATCAGCAAAATTAAATTCGGCCCTCTCCTCCACCACTGTCATCTCTCCTTTCCGGCCGGCCACGAACCGATAGGCCATACCATCGTTATAGGCCCGCATCAGCAGTGAAAAACCATTGTTCAACCGGAGTTCGAGTTCATTACAATCGATCCCGAACTCCTTCACCCGATAGAACGGAGCCTGCACCGTCTCCGACACATGCCTCTGTTTTGTTCCCGTTATACGGATATTTTCCCAATGATCGGCTTCCGGCAGGTCGGTATGAAGGGCTATCCGGGAAGGTTTTAATAAAAGCCGGCCATCATAGAAAAGTGAATAAGCTATCCCCTGTCCGGCAGTCACTTCGAGTTTCACTTTACCGTCCGGCGACTTTAAAGTATACATTTTCACTCCGGCTTGCAACGCCAAAGCCAGGACAAGTAATACTCCTGTTCCAACGATTTTTTTTACCATATTCAATTTTTATAAAAATTTACTCTCCACCGTTACTTTTCTTTCTGTCCTCCCATTTCCACTCCGTTAAGTGAGGTTAAAAATAGTATGAACGAAAGAAAAAGAATGCAACAAAAATTTTTTTAGATGCAAGAATCGTACAAACTTCCTACCACCACACCTGTTTTCCCTGTTCGTACGTAAATATCCGTTCTTCCACACCCTCGGTGAGATCCCTCAGCCAGTAGAGGTGTCCGGCAGGAACTCCCTCATAATCGAGTCCATAGGTGTCGGGCACCTGCCGTCCCATCGTGTACCATTGTCCCCGGTCCCACACCAACAGTTCGTAGAGGTCGCCCGGTTTGACAAAATTATCGTCGTTCCGGGGAATGTAACAGATCCGGCTAACGCGGACAGGTATCGCCAACTGCAAACCGGCCCAGGAGGTATCGGCATCCTGAGCGGCAAAATAGGTATGTTTGCTCCCATCATAAACTTTTGTACAATCCCAGGTCTTTCCGTTCTCCGCCGAAGGTGTACCGATGCAGGCCCCCCGGATCAGTTTACCGTCCGCATCGAAAAACATCGCCTCTGCAATACAACTATTGGAACCTTTCGGCCCCCGGTAACGCAGATAGCGAAATTCCGACGGACAGTTCACCCGTACCCAGTTCGAATCGGGAAGCGGCACTTCAGTAATCCGGTGGAGCACCACGGCATCCCGGAAATCCGGCGTATTCGCTCCTTCGAATACCCCCTGTACCATCAAATCCAGCAGCAAGCGATCCATAGCCGTCCCGGTATATTTTTTCACCAGATGCATCTTTTGTACGCTTTCGTTCCCACCACGGATGGATTTCACTTCATGATTCTTCGTATAAATAAAAGGATCGCCGGCCGCCGTCAACTTTCCTTCCCTGTGGTATACGGGCAAATAGACAATCGCCGTATCGATATTATTGAATACCCCCTGAAAACCGGCTGCAGTCCCTACCGCTACCGGCGACCAGCCGGCATTATTGAAGACCGCCAGGTAGCACAACCGGCCATCGCCCGCCGAATCGTACAAGGGTACAACCGCTACATTCCGGCCGAAATACTCGTCCGACACATCCCGCAAAAAAGGGTTTTTCAGTATCCCCGGAATATCTTCGTCGGGATAAGACACAGCCCAATTAGTGGTTTGTACGCTGAAATAATCCCGGTACACCTTTCCATACTTTTCTTCCATGCGTTCCTCCCGGTCGATATTATAGTAATTCCACAGGTAGGGAAGCTTTCGTCCGTCGGTATCCACCATAAATGTCCACATATGCGAACCGATCCGGTGGGGATTCTGCACCACCCGGTCGATTCCGCAAGGGATCCCCAATGCCCGGAACAGGGCCACATTGAACCCCGACAACTCCCGGCAACCTCCGAATCGTTCGTCCAGTAACTGCAAGGCTCCATATTCCACAAACGACAAATCGGAAGATGCATACCAATTCTGCTCGGCCCGTAAGTGATCGTTCAGAGCCGAAGCGACAAACACCACATCCGGATTCACGGCACAGAGCGAGTCGCACAACCGTCCGTAACGCCGTACATACGCCTCTTGCCAAAATTCCAGGGGTTCCCTTTCAATCCGGTAAGGCAGGACAAATTCGCAAAAATCTTCGAAAGAATAATACGAAGCCCAGGGCCGCTTCTCCCACACCCCGAATACATAATCGATATGCCGGATAAGGAAATCGGCCGTAACCGACCGGGCATCGTTGCGTTTCATCCACCTCCTGACATCAGGCTCGCCGAAAGTCTTCCACAATTTGTGTTTGACCGCTTTGGCACTTAGTCCGGTCCGTTGCATCCACCGGTATCCTTGCCTGAGGCTATCCAACTGCGCACCTGTATAGAAATAATGATAAGGCATATTCCCGATCAAAAAAACGGCCGCCCGATACTTCAGCGAATCATTCCGGTAGTGGTCGAGTACCTTTTCCAGTTCCACGCGGTTTTCCCCGGCATACCGCAACGCAAAATCGAGCATCGTCGGCCGCTGACAGCTACTCCACAGCAACAACAAGCCAGATAAGTAAAAATATAGGATTTTCATCATCACATTTGTTATTTAGGGTAAGCAAAAATCATTATAATTGTTTCATTTCTGTCTTCATTTCTTCCACTGCAGGTGACCACACTTTGGGTTCTTTGCCGATTACCTGCCGGGCCATATCACGGGCCTTTTCCATATCTCCCATTTCCCGGTACAATAAAGCCAGCAGGTAAAGCGGATAAATGCGATGGGGAATCATATGAGCAGCCTGGACATAAGCTTTCTCGGCCCGGTCATATTGTTTCAGGGCCTGATAGTTTTTCCCGAGCTTATTATACACCATCGGATCGGCACTGAGTTCCGCCGCCCACAAAAAAATCGCCGTCGCATTTCCATATTGGGCATTTTGAAATTGACATTCGCCAAACTCGAACACAAAAGCAGGCCGGTCGGATAGGGCAGAAAATAAAGGTGTATACCGGTTTAAAGCCTCTTGATAATCTCCCTGACGGAAATAAGCCCTTGCGGTTTTCCATGTTTTATAGGCGGTTTCCTTTTCTGTCAATCTCCAGGCAGCAACAAGCCCCAGTACCATAACCGGTAACCACAGGATTTGTCCTGCCCAGCGTCTTATCCTTACTCCTTTCGCACCGACATTCACACTCCACGCCAATAACAGCACAAACAGCATCGCCATCGGTAACATATGCAAAGGATAGGAAAAACAAGCGAATACCAGAAATGCGCTTAAAGCGCCCGATACTCCACCGGTTTGCTGCGTGTTCCTTTTAAACAGCCCTCCCGACGCTATACCCGTTATCGATATAAACAAGCACAAACCGATCAAACCATATTCACCTCCCAATTGCAAAAACTCATTGAAACCATATTCAGGAGCATCAGCCACATATTCTTCCCGCGGATCTGCAGGACTGTTTGCAAAATAAACCGCCTGAGCTTCTCCTAAAGCACCCGGATACCGACCGATACCGACACCTAGCCAAGGTTGGGAACGCATCACCGCCAGATCCATTTTCCATACCAACAAACGTCCATCGGCGGAATCCTTTTTCAGCAAATACAATCCACCCCCGATCGATAATCCCAGTAATAAAATACCCCCCAGCCAATATCTTTTCCAACCTCTTCCTATCCGCCCTATTCCCCTCCTAACGTATTCCCTCGAGCGTTTCTGCCTCCACACAACAACTCCGCAACCGGCTCCGGCAGCCACCCAGGCACTCCGGCTCATGCCGGCCGGTAAAACCAGGATGATCGAAACCAAACAAATAACTCCGAGTCCGTACACGATTTTATCAACCCGGCAAAGAGGCTTCGGCCCTAACAGAGTATGCAAAGCCACCGGTAATATCACCGCCAGAAAACCGCTGTAGGGGCCCGGATTAAAAAAACTCCCGGTCAAGCGGTATAAGCTATGGTATTGATCAGCCCAACCGTATACCTGTAAAAATCCCCATATCGCTTCGATGCTCCCGGCGAGCAATAAAACAAAGGTAAAAAGCAACCTCTGAGAAACCTTCCATCCTCCCAAACCCCGACACACAAAATACAGTCCCACTAATAATATCAATAACAAGGTTTGCGTTTCTCCCCTGAAATCATTCAACAAAAAACTTCCCACCCCATACAAAGCGAACAGCACCACACCGACATCCACCCATCTGAAACAGAATTGAAAATTCCGTTTCCATGCCACCATCCATGTCAGCAATAAACCAATCCCGACAACTTCTGCAAAACGGAAATATTTGGCGGTAATTATACCATCAGCATAATCATGACCTAACGATAACAAAGGAGTTAAAAAGATTCCCAATAACAAGACTCCCCCATACGGTCTATTTATTTTCCCATCTGCCATAACTTATTTATTTTCGTTTCCCGTTAAAAAATACTTACCACGATAGCCAGTAATAAAGGCCATCTCATAAACCTTTGCTCATAAATGTTTAAACTTCGTCAGGATCAAAACCGGATTCGAATCTGTATTCAAATTCTGGATTACTCTTTCCAACTCCGGATTTGTAATTTTAAGAGCCCCATCTTTCACGCGCTCGAATATATTATATTGATCAAGAGTCGAAAAACTTACGTGAGCAATAAAGTAATCTTCAAATATTCCGCGTGCCTCATATCCCTCAAAGTAGTCGAGTTCCTTCAAATGTTCATAATAATCGCACCACCTCAATAGATAAGTCTTATCTTTCATTTTATCATACAAAAAAGGCTGCATATAATTACCTTTCTTTTTTTTATCGGCTATGTATCCTAGAAAAAAATCCTGATTTTCGTAAAGTAACGTAAACACTCCTTCTTCACTTCCATCTATATCAACAAATCTATCTGAATTATGATACTTTTCCCAACTTGAATTTTTTATTTTAAAATAGAAAATCGGTCCATAAGTTGTATCGGATAATATTTGATAAATTGTATCTGAATAGATTGGATGATAACATGAACGTTCATATCCTTTAAAGATTTGCCCTCCTCCCTTATATCCTACTTGAAGAGGTAAATAACGATACCCTTTAAGAAAATTTTCATTACCTTTTGACAATACCAAAGCATATCCATATAATCCCTCATTTCCAAAATTTTGAGAAGGAGCAGATATATGAAGAAATACACTATCTCTTAAACATAGAGTATTCTCTGTTTGAAAATACCGTATGGAATGAATAGATTTAAAATTCCCGTCTAAATCATAAAAAAAAAGTTTATCCGACATACCATCAACGAGCATCAGTTCCTCTTTTTCCGTATTTATATCTATAGATTCTATTCTTAAATATTCGCCCGGACCACGTCCTTTATTATCTATCTTTTTTAAACATCTACCAGTATCGTCATAAATAAAAACCCGATCGAACTGCTCTTCCTGAATATAAAAACGTCCTTTATAAGTAATTATATTGGCAATATTTCCCATTACTCCACATTCATCTCCTAAGGGTATATAACGAATACTATCAATAAGTTCACGATAGGCCAATTCTTCCGCATGTTCTAAATCTATTGTAGTATAATCATTATTAGCACGCTGTAATAAATCAAAATCTTTAATCATTGGTTGTTCGACTTTATTTTTTGAACGACAGGAGACAAAAAATAAAGAAAATAATAACTCATTTTCTGACATCCGATTTATCAATTATTTAATTCAATGAATACAGGAGGTTCCATTCCAACAATTTCCCGAACCGATAATACAATACACATGATTTCCCCTGTATATAGCATTTATCGAATTTCGGAAACCACTTTCCTGTTCCTTCATTCTCTACCCCATACCATCTTTGTCCATTAAAATCATAATAAACATACTCTCCAGTAGTCGTTCCTGTCGCTCCTCCTTCTCCATTAGCTAAAGCCTCTAAATTCGTTAAGGCCAATGCCCCATAAACGGAAAAAGGATTTCCCTGCACAGACTATACATGTCAAAGCAGAGACCGATAATATGCTTAATAAAAATACAATTTTACTTTTTTTCATAATTCAAATATTAAATAGTTCATACTCCATCACTGCCGACCTAATACACACTAAGACACAGTGACAAAGCACCTCCTTTCAATTATTCATTTTGTTACAAACCAACTATTTACTTTCGAATATAATACAACAGCAATATCGGATTATCGTCCTCCATCGTCCGTTCTCTCAAATCCCGCCACAAGGGGCGGTCGACATCGATACAACCCTCCGGCTGATGAATAAAATCATAAGCTGTAACATAACTCACAAAAGCATCCGAAGTGGTTGTCAGAAATCTACCGGGCATTAAAACATTACCACGGGAATACTGTTTCGATTTATATCCTTTGTGATTCAGATAATCATAATAAATACTATACCAACTGCCTCTACAAAACATATCAAAATATAAATACCGGTCATTGGCCCATATCCCAGTTTGCCCCTTAGAATAACCGTTATCCCGCAAAAAAGCCATAGCATGAGCAGGAGAAATCCATTCTTTCCTGTCAACAAAAACTTCGGCATCGATGGTTGCAAGACTGGACTTAACCACAAACTTCGGTATTATTTTTCCATCGGCATATTCATATATCGTGTCTGATAGCAAAGCCGTCAGCCAAAGTTTTTCACCCGGACGAGCAAAACACGAAAGATTACCCCGAGTGGAATTTTCCGTATATTTTACTTGATAAGGAAGAATATATGCTTTCAGTGAACCGTCGTCAGCCGATAATATAGCATAATTGTATAAATCGTCAATGCCACACGACAATGTCAACAATAATTCCCGATTAGCAATGACATTTACATCGGTAATACTACCGCTTTCTATCTGTTCCCCACAAGTAATCTTATCATATTTGATACCCAAATAGGAGTAGCGGTGTATACAACGCCTAAAGCCATCATACACACCTACTACTTTATTATTTTTATCTACGTAAAAACTAGTTATGGCACTAACTTGATTTGGATCTCTTCCTATTTCACCTATTCGGTTCAGAAAACGTCCATTCATATCGAAAACATATAAATGTTCGTTATAATCACTTATAAAAATCAAAGAATCTGCAAACTCAATTTTCTTTAAAGCACCCAACAAACATTCAGATGAAGTTTCCAATTTTATGGTCCGTAAACTGTCGGGCCAACCATCAGCGAGAGTAAGCAAACACCCATCAAAAGAAAAATTCCGCAAAGAATCGAAACAATGATTCGATAATAGCAAATTAGCCTCCATTAAACTATCCAAATGGATGATAGTAACCTCTCCCAAAGGTTGATTATTTTCCTTTATTTTATCTTTACAGCTAAGAAACAGTAAAAAAATAATCACTGTAAAGTACCATGAGAACAGAGTATTTTTTTTCATTTTAATTATCTGACCTTCAACAAATAAAACATTTCAAATATTCTATACTTATAAATAAGATATAGGACCATTCACATGTGATTTCAGACAACAATTCTTTTCAGAATCCTCACAGAAAGGATAACGTATAGTCGTTCCTCCTCTTACATCTATACCTAGACGTATTCTCCTTCCTCCAGGCAAAGTTATATAAGCACCTGCATCAATATTTGATGATATTTCATAGAAACCCCAAGCTTCCATATATCCTCTATTATATATAAAAATATCGCAATCATTTACACTTCCACCTCCTTCTCCTCCCGCATTTCCCCCTTCACCATAAGCCAATTGTTCCAGTTTTAACATACTGAGGAAAGGTGTATTCCAATCTCCTAAAACACGATAAACATTCACTGTCGACAATAAAACCACAACAGTACAAGTTGTAATAAAAATCCATTTTTTCATGACTTAAAATTTTAAAATGTCCTACTCACTTGATTAGGCTTTTCGGAATACTCCTATTTCTTTTGTTCTATTTTTCTCTGTCACCCTAATGACCGGACTAAATTACCGACTGTAATTTCCTCATCCCATCTATCCTATACCGATATAAAACAGTAACTATTACAATAAGCCCTCTCTCACCTGACCGAATCCACTGCAAATGCTTTTACCGTTATATCCAAAGGATTATCATACCCTTGAAAATAGATTGCCATCCGTCTTTCGACATACCCCCCACTTTGCGGTTTAAAAGCCAAATTAATATATGCAGAATCACCTGGTACCACCGACTGGAAAAAAGTCTCATTGATGATACAACCACAACCGGTATCTATATTCTCTATCAGTAAATCTTTTTCACCGATATTTTTATATTGTATAAAAAAGGGGAAATAATCTGTATAGGTAATTATCCCTAAATGGATTTCTTTGTCCATAGCAACCACTTCTTCAATAGAACGAACAGGCGAAGAACAATTCACCATGATAACAGCAGATAGCAGTAAGAATAATATTATCCTCATCGGTTCTATATTTTATTTACGAACATAATACAACAACAATATCGGATTATCGTCTTCCATCGTCCGTTCTCTCAAATCCCGCCACAAGGGACGGTCGACATCGATACAACCTTCCGGCTGATGAATAAAATCATAAGCTGTAACATAACTCACAAAAGCATCCGAAGTGGTTGTCAGAAATCTACCGGGCATTAAAACATTACCACGGGAATACTGTTTCGATTTATATCCTTTGTGATTCAGATAATCATAATAGACACTGTATCCGGTATCTTTATAGGAAAGATCGAATTGTAAATATTGATCAGTTGCCCATATTGCCATCAGCCCCTGAGAATACCCATTATCACGTAAAAAAGCCGATGCATGAGCAGGAGAAATCCATTCTTTATGACTTTCAAAGACCCGATCATTTAGAGACATACAATCAGATTTCACTACAAATCGTGACAACATTTTTCCCGCTTTATACTCATATATGGTATCCGACAACAGAGCTGTCAACCAAAGTTGTCCGTTAGGCTGAGCAAGACACGATAGTTCTCCCCGACTAGAATTTTCAAGATATCTTAAATTATAAGGAAGAATATATTCTTTCAATTTATAATCTTTAGCTGAAACCACTGCATAATTGTACAAATCGCCGACACCGGATGATAAGGTCAACAATATTTCATTGTCATCTATTTGATTGACATCGAGAATATAGCCATTTACCTCATTCCTACAGGATATTTTATCTTGCTTTATTCCATCGAATGTATATCTATGAATACAATCGCTATAGCCATCATACACTCCAACTACTTTCCTCTTTCTATCCACATAAAAACTACTCAAGGCAACTACCTGATTGGGAGCCCGACCTAATTCACCGATTGGATTCCGAAAACTCCCAGAACTATCAAACACATAGAGATGATCGTTATAATCACTTATAAAAATCAAAGAATCTACAAAGCGGATTTTCTTTATTGCTCCGAGCAAACAATCCGCCGAAGTCTCCAACTTAATTATCCGTAAACTATCGGGCCACCCATCCGCAACAGTCATAACATGCCCCTGGAAAGCAAATTTCCGCAAAGAATCCACTCGGTGATGAGATAACAAAAGATCTGCCTCCTCCAGAGTATTCAAATCGATCACTGTTATATCCGACAGAGATTGGTCATGTTCCTTTATTGTAGGTCTACAACCACCCCATAATAGCCAGGTAATACCCATAATCCCGGATAAGAATCTAAAAATTCCTTTCATCTCAAAGTATCTCATATTAAAACAATTAAATGTTTTAAGTTATCCTTCCCAGTAAATATTCTGTGTAAACAAAGTATATTTCACTTTTTCAATCTTTCTGTATTTACATAATAAAACAACAGAACAGGATTATCATCTTCCAACACTTCCCGGTTAACCGCATCGATTCTACTATCCTTAAAATTATGCTTTCTGAAATATTCCGTTTTCAGATCTAAGGCAGATATACTGCGAACAATGTAATTCTCATATACAGTTTGAACTTTACCTGGAAAGATCCTTATTCCAGGAAGACAGCTATTATATTTAAATCCTGTTTGCTCCTTCAGATTCCAAAAAATATTCCAACATTCTTCCCCCTGGCAAATTTCAAAATATAAATGATCCTTTAACTGAAATAATTGTAACAGTCCTCCTGAATACCCTTTTTTTATAAGCTTCATCTCTGCCTCAAAAATACTTTGGTAAGGAGTTTCCTGCTGTAAGGCTTCATAATTAATATGTTTTAATCCTCCTTCATACAAATAAATCGGTCTGCTTTCTCCATCCTGTATAGTATAAATTGTATCGGACAACAATACTGTATAAAAAATATTTCCGTTACCATATACGACTGTCGGTAGCATTCCATTAGAAATACGCTCTCTTGACACTACAGGATAAGGGTGTAAGAATTGTTCAAGCTTATAACTACTTTCATTTACCAGAGCATAGTTATAAAGCGTACCGATATGATTATTCATATTCAACAACAATTTGTTCTCTCCCACATAGTGAATATCGATAACATTATTAAAAACACTTCGGTCACAATCAAACTCCTCTATATACTGACCGTCAAAAGTATAACGATAAATCTTACCCTTAATCCGATCCAAAATGCAAACAAATTTCTTTTGACAATTAACATAGAAATCTGATAATGAAGCATATTCCAGCGGACCATTTCCCATAACCCCTATCATATTCCGGAATTTCCCATTCAAATCAAAAACAAATAATTTCTCATTAGCATCTCTGATAAAGATCAGTGAATCTTCAATTATAACCTTTATTATCCCTCCAAATAAACAATTCGTATCTGTAGCTAATTTTACTATTTTGATACTGTCAAGCTGATTTCCTTTAATAAAAGGATTATAAACAGATAAACCGGCCAAGTCTATTTTCCGTATATCCCCTATCCCCCCATCATTTTTTCTCCCACATGAAAATAAGAGATATACAAAAAAGATCAAGGACAATATTATTATTTTCCTCTTTAAATTAATCATAAATACCTAATCGAACTATCTAACCAACTCTTTTTACAACAATTTCCCTCACTTTTCTCACATATAGGAATCAAAACATCTCTATCTACACTAACTCCCGGAGAAAGAGTATACTTTTTACCCGCAAATTCTATGTATCCCTGCAATTTAATATTAAAAGTTATTTTTACGCGCTCTGTTGCTTCTGCATAATTCCGGTTATACAAAAAAATATCGCAATCATTGACACTTCCTCCTTCACCTCCCGTATTCCCCCCTTCACCATAAGCCAGTTGTTCCAGTTTTAACATACTGAGGAAAGGTGTATTCCAATCTCCTAAAACACGATAAACATTCACTGTCGACAATAAAACCACAACGGTACAAGTTGTAATAAATATCCATTTTTTCATGACTCAAAATTTTAAAAATGTTTTTGAGAGAGTGTGTCAAAATGCAAATTTTCGTATTTTTAGTGGCTTTTCAATATTGATTATCAATAAATTGCAACTATATAATTTATCGAAACACGCATTTTGACACACCCTCATCAGATAAAATTCAATCAAATATCGGATTCGAAAACTCTCTTTTAATCGTATAATCCCCCCAACTATAGCCACCCGACCATTCTAAATGAAGTACCTGAGAATTAGGATCATACCAGCTATTATTAGCTGAAACTGGTTTACCCCCCCAGTTCCAAATATCGCCAAACCAACCGGCCAAAACATCTACCTTTTTCTTTCCACTATTGTCATAATCTTCCTCGGTAATTTTAATAATAGGTGAACATTGCTCGAACATAGTTCCACTCCAACCAGGACAAAGAATCGCTTCATCATCCAATATCCAACCAGACATCATATTCTGGCAATTTTCATCACCGACTGCATTTGCAATAACAGCATGACGGGTATATAATTTCACGGACAACACACTACCAGCTGTTGTACTAATTCCGGATTCTCCTTCAAGAATCGTTTCCGTCCACGTTCCGGTCCACTTGGCTTTTGTAGCTACTTTTACATAAGTAACAGCACCTGCTTGAATCTTGACAGACGGATTGTCACATCCGGTAATCCGAATGGGTAACATATAAGATTTACCTTCCAAATCATACCCTGTTTCTCCGGCAAGTTGCACAGGATCTACCTCCATTTCTGCCGTTCCCGAAACTTCACCGGCTTTGATTTTTAACTCAGGAGTCGTATAACATTCAGGCAGCAATTCATAGTTCGTTCCATATAATTGGTTATAGGAATCTAATAAAGCAGGATCAGCTTCATAATCGAACGTCAGTTCCATACTTTCATTATCAAAAGGCAAATCCATAATCAGAGGTACGATGATCTTATCCATATTCGTACCTCGCCAAGGATCACAATCCGCTTCTATCAAACTCCCCTTTCCGCGTAAATTTGCCTGAGGTGTATTCAGCTGGATCGCCAGCAACAGATAATCTTTATCGGTATTGACCTCTACCCCCTCGGTCAGGCTCTTGATCCGTACCGGATAAACGTACTTCACTTCTTCATCTTTCGGAATCAGTGTTCGAAGAGTAGTCATATCGAAAGTCAGTTGTGTACCTCCCAAGGTGGCGTCGGCAGCCAGACTCAGGCGTTTTTGCCCCAAAGTACCGACATGCTCAGGTAATACTTCGAAATCCAGTCCCTCCTGAGTCAGCTCCTGATAATCGGTCAGTACTGTCGGATCGTACGACAATTCTACTTCGGCGGCATTATCGTAATAACCGCTCTTATCCACATATACATCCCATACCAAAGATTCTTCGCCCAGATCGTATATTTCTTGCAGGTTGTAACCACTCACTCCCAGATAAAGTTTGGAAGGATAGAGCTTCAGATTCGACTCGTCGATTTCTCCGCACGAAGCCAATAAAGAAGCGACAAAACAAAGAATTAAATATTTGATTTTCATCTTTTTTCGTTTAGAGGTTAAACATTACCAACCGGGATTCTGTTTCAGATCCGGATTCTTCATAATAGCAGTCTGTGGAATCGGCTGTAAATACTGTCTTTCGAGGAAAACACGGGTTTCGAAAGCCGTACGCTGATAATATTCGGAACGCAAAGCATTCTTAGAAGATATGTTTACATTCATACCGTAGGTTTTCCCATGATTGGTCTCCGTTGCAATCTTCCAGCGATTAGCATCGAACCAGCGGATATTTTCGAAAGCAAATTCCACCTGACGTTCCCGATGGATCAGGTCACGTGCCAGATTCTGGTCGCTTTTTACATCCGGATATACGGTCTCGATATCCGGCACACCACCCCGGTTACGCACGGCATTCCAATAGCCCAATACCTCGTCGTCCAACTCACCCAGCTCAATCTTTGCTTCCACATAATTCAGTAAAATCTCGGCATAGCGGAAATTCGACCAACTCCGTTCAAAATTCAGATTGTAGGGATTCAGGGTCGATCCCGGATGAACGAATTTAGTAATCAAATACCCGGTACGGTTATAGTCCGAACTATTACTGCCGTCTGTTCCGTATTTATTGATATACACCGGTTTATCGGTTACCGTATTCGGCCATACCCCTTCGTTATAGAATATACTGGCATAAAAACGGGGTTCCCGGTTTTTATACATATTGAACATCTCGCTGGTAAAACCTTTGTAGTCCAAATCAAAAGTAGGTACGGTAAAAGTGGAAAAGCCGGATTCTGTATAACCGGATTCCTCGTCGATCACCGGCGAACCGTCGTTGTTATAGCCGGTAATCGGATAACGCCCGTTTTCCATGGCATAAGCGTCTACCTGGAACTGAGTGGCACAATTGGTGGCATGCCCATTCAGGAAACGATCTCCGTTCGGAGCAGGTCCTTGTTCCAGTAAATAAACGTAATACGTATTGTTTGCTCCGGGAAATTCGGCATCGATCAATTCACTGTTCCAAGCCTCGATAAATACTCTTTTGTAGGTTTTCCCTTTTGCATTCTCTTCATCCGAACCGGTCAACAGCTGATGAGGCAGGGAACCGTCTTCACACATATCGATGAAGTTCTTGGCAGCATTGGCAGCCACTCTCCATTTTTCCGGATCTTTGGTTGTCGGGAATAAAGCCGTTCCGTCTTTTTTCTTTACCGATGAAAAATAAGCATTACCGTTAAATAAGGGACTTGCCGTATAAAGTAATAAACGGGAACGATAGGCCAGGGCAGCACCACGGGTCGGTTTACCTTTGTAAGTATCTCCCTGAGTCGGTGGCAACTCGTAAGCCACAGCTTCCAACTCATCACAAATCCACTTCACACAATCTTCCCAGGAGTCTCTTTCCCGATAAATCGTGGAATTTACATCGATAATCTCATTTTTCACCAACACGATAGGTCCATAAATCATAGCCAACCAATAATGACACATCACATTGATATATCTGGCTTCGGCAGTCCAGGCTTCCAGTTCGCCATCTTCCAATTCTTTACATTCTCCCACATGTTCGAGGAATACATTGGTTTCCCGGATTCCGCGATAAAGAGGAGTCCAGAAGTTAAGAGAAGGATTGGAGGCCGACAAAGTACCGTTCTGCATAAAAGCATACACCCGAACAGCACCCCATTCCGCCTCATCGCTGGCAGGTACAAAAGGCCAGCCATACATCGGCGGAACGATACATACCGCATCATACTGTTCCGGCAAGTAAGCATAAGCATTGGCCAGATATTGCTCGGTAGTGCTACGTTTAGCGAATACCCCCTCGATCGTTTGCATATCGTCGGGCTCTTTATCCAGGTACGAATCACACGAAACGGTCAGAAAAGCCAAACCGACAGCGATATAAAAAAGTATTTTTGATTTCATAATCTTCATGTTTTAGGTTAGAAGTTAATGTTCACGCCGAAATTAGCGGTACGCATCAAAGGATAACCACGTCCGTCCGTTGAATTGATTTCCGGATCCCAGAGTTTCACATCCTTGGCAAAAGTGAGGAGATTCGTACCGGAAACGAAGAAACGCACTGTTTTCAAACGCAATTTTTGAGTCACCGATTTCGGTAAAGTATACCCGAGTTCAGCAGTTTTCAAACGCAGGAAAGCTCCGCTGCGTTGCCACCAGGTGGAATTTTTATAGTTGCTCCCATGCCATCCTTCATCATACAAGAGAGGGATTTCTGCATCGAAATTCTGTTTGGCCGGATCGAAATATTTATCTTTCAAATCATCCAGAAAACCTGTCCGTCCGATATTCGGATAATTGAACGGGAAATAGGCATCTCCCAGGAAAAAAGTCGTCCGGGCCACCCCCTGGAAAAACAACGATAAATCGAATCCTTTGTAATTCATACTTACTCCCATACCGTATACAATTTCCGGTACATCGGAATAACCGATAGGCACTTCGTCGGCATCGTCGATTACGCCGTCTCCATTGATATCTTTATATTTGATGTCTCCGGGTTTGAGGTAGGAAGTACCGAACTGGGAAGGGCTATTGGCAATCTCCGTTTCATCTTTAAACAATCCGAGTGCTATGAGACCGAATTGCTGGCCATATTTTTGTCCGTTCCGGTTCCGGTATTTATCGATATAATCGGGTTGATCGTTATCGATTTGTTTGTTGCGGGCATACGTAAAGGTTCCCCGGGCCGACAAGAAAAACTCACCGAAACTTTTGTCGAATTCGAGCGTTGCATCGATTCCCTGATTCTGCATCTTTCCGACATTGGACCACGGCATGGTAGATACCCCGACATAATCGGGTAACGACTGCCGTTGAACAAAAATACCTTTCCGTCTTTCGTAAAAATAATCGGCCTGTAAACGTAAAGCATTGAATAAAGACAATTCAAAACCGACATTTGTTTTGGTAGATACTTCCCACGACACATCCTCATTGGCATACTCCCCGACAGCAGTACCTCCGGTATAGGTATGGGAAGTACCCCAATACGTTCCGTAAGCTCCGACAATCGTAGGCAAATACACGAAACGCCGTCCTCCTCCGATTTCGTCGTTACCACTCTGACCGATAGAAGCTTTCAATTTCAACATATCGATGATATGGGTTACACCACCCATGAATTTTTCATTCGAAACAATCCAGCCGATAGCACCTGCCGGAAAGAAACCGAAACGATTACCGCTGGCAAAGTTCTCCGATCCGTTATACCCGAAATTTCCTTCGATAAAATACCGGTCGTCGTAAGAATAAGTCACTCGTCCGGCAAGCCCCTGATCCCGGTAAGGCAAAGCGTCGATAGAAGAACCGGCAGCTACCTGATAATTCCGCTGGTTGTATAAAAAGAGTGCTCCAACCCGATGTTTCCCGAACAGCCGGTCGTAGTTGATACGTCCTTCCAAATATAAAGCGCGTTCTCCATTCGCATAAGAAGTATAGCTTAACGTATTTGAACCTAACGACTTTTCCTCGTATACCAAATTATTATCATCATCTCTCATCCGGGCGTACCAGGTATGAGGCGAACCTCCCCGCAAAATCTGATTCCAGGAATTGGCATCGAATGAAAATTTAATTTCAGCCTTCAACCCTTCGGTCACCAATTTCGAAAAATCCTGTTCCAGAGCTATCATGGCGTTTATCTTAGTCCACCAGTTATCGTTATACCCTGCCTGAGTCAAAGTATTATAAGGATTCGGAACTGACTCCCCGTATTCGGCATAACGAACAGCCCCATCCTCATCCCGATCGGGATAAAATAAAGGCATCACGTTCGGAGAAGTATTCATCGCATCGTTAAATATCGAGCTAATACTGTTGTATGGCTGATGTTTGGTCTCCATACTTCCACCGATATTCAGTTTCAGAATCGTAGTGGGATGAAGGTTTACATCCACATTAGAAGTGAAATTATAGCGTTTGTAATTGATCCTGGAATCCCATTCATGTTCGGGATCACTGATAAACAAACCGTTTTCGTTAAAGAAAGCGCCTGAAATATAATAACGGGCAATACTCCCCCCACCGGTGACATTCAGATTCACCCGTTGTTGAGTAGTATGATTTTTCATTAAAGCATCCAACCAATCGATATCGGGATACAAATAGGGATCACTGTGATCTTTGTATTTTTGAATTTCTTCAGGAGTATACAGAGGAGCCTTATCGTGAGAAGTACGGGCTACATTATACATCTCGGCCCAGGTAGCCGAGTTCGCCATTTTGGGCACTTTGGTAGGTGTAAGGATACCGACCTGTGCTTTCACGTTGATATCAGGTCGTCCCTCTTTTCCCCGCCGGGTATTCACGATGATCACCCCGTTCGCTCCCCGCACTCCGTAGACGGCTGTTGCCGTAGCATCTTTCAGGATAGAAAAAGATTCGATATCTTCGGGGTCCAGCAAGTCGAGACTTCTTTCCACTCCATCGACCAGGATCAACGGGTCTTTGTTGGCACCGAAAGTACTGATTCCCCGGATCCAGAACTCGGAACTTTGCCCGGGTTCACCGCTTCGCTGCACAGCAACCACACCGGCCAGACGCCCCGCCAGACTATTACTGATCTGTCCCGTCGGTTGTTTCAGTTCAGCCACTCCGACAGTCGTGATCGCTCCGATTACACTCTCTTTACGTTGAGATCCATAACCGACGACAACGGCTTCCTCGATCATTTCACTGGTTTCTTCCAACTGGAAATTAATCACATCTTCTTTTCCTAATACCACTTCCTGGCTTTTATATCCGATAAAAGACACCGAAAGGATTGCATTTCCCTGAGGGCGGTTGAGCGAATAATTTCCGGCAGCATCCGTTGCTGTTCCGCTGGTCGATTCCTTAAACCATACCGTAG
This sequence comes from Odoribacter sp. N54.MGS-14, assembly GCF_000980295.1. Lineage (NCBI taxonomy): Bacteria > Pseudomonadati > Bacteroidota > Bacteroidia > Bacteroidales > Odoribacteraceae > Odoribacter > Odoribacter sp. N54.MGS-14. The sequence continues at coordinate 40,645 of NZ_LARL01000004.1, forward strand.
CTCCGACAATGGGTTCTCCGGTCTTTTTATCGGTAACCCTTCCTTTCACTACCCGTTTATGTTGCTGTGGCGCTGCCGGCGTATCGCCGGCATAGGCTGTAAAACTACCTGATATACCTAAAAATACCAGAGTCGACATCCCCAATAGCAAACGCAACATGTTTACTTTTAGCATTTTCTTCATAAGACATCATTTAATGGTTTGTAATAAGTAATTGTATGTATTTCAATCACATTTTATTTCTATCGTATATTGGTCCGTATCTCCTTTCAAATAAGCGATCTGAACCTCATAAACCGGAATATAACGGTAGGTTTTGCTCTCTCCGTCAACGACTTCGATCAAGAGGACGCCATATCCGATCCCTCCTCCCGCACCATTGAACAGAGTGACCGGTGATAAGCTCAACAAGCCGTCGGTCCCCAGTGTTTTTTTCATAAAAGCAGTAACATCGACAGTGTTTTTATACATTTCCTCCCGGTAGATATTGACTGCCGCATATTTCACCGGTTGTCCGTCCCGGGTAATATTCAACACTAAGTTCTTCGGATATTTGGGTTCTTCCAGCGGAATGAATCCTTCTTGTCCCCGCACCAGATTTTTATTCCGGTTGATCAGTAATTGTGCATATTCGCTCCAGGAATCTCCCCCCCAGCAAATATTCATCATACAGGTCACCGGGCTGAACAAGGTCCCGCTGATCGGGTTCGTTTTCACTTCCATCGCATAGATATCGGGAACTCCGCGGGCATGCCCTAATTCATGGGCCAGGCATTCGGAAGTTTTGTAAGGGGATAAAATATCGTAGGTAGTGGCCCCGCCGTCAGGTGCTCCTTTATTGTTATCGGAAATGCAAACGACCTCGATCCCCCAGCCGGTCCAATCGCTATGTACCCGTTCATCGGAAAAATCACCGACTTTACCGTCGAACATCACAAGATAAGGATAATCGCCCCGATAGGTCACAGCATGATCCAGGACTTCCTGAGAAGAACAATCGTATACACAAGTTTCGTCGAAGAAAGGGACAAATTCTATATCGGCATCGAAATAGGTGATTCCTTTTTTCCCATGGTAAAGCTCTCTTACTTCTTTAAAACGCTGTTTCAATTTATTGTTTACAACGTTTGCGGAAGAACCGTAAGATTTAAAAGTCGCCCGGTCGAGCATTACTTTTACATCGAAACTCCATACTTCCCGGCCGGTCTGTTCCCCTCCTCCTTCCTCTCCCGGTTCATCTTTAGGCGTAACCTCGTCTTCTCCGTCACTACTACATCCTGCCACCGCCAGACATAATAATAAACTCAGCCAATAAAAAATTTGTTTACCTTTCATAAAATGTATTTGTTAGATTACACAAAAAACGTTCGATTAAATCAGTCGAAAGTTTATAAAGTTCATAAATTCCCTGGACTCTGCGGGTACTTTGTTAATTGACAATTGTCATTTGACAATTGATAATGTATCTTTAAACCTATGGTTTGTTTTTTATTTATTTGATAATCAATGATTATCTTCTTTATTCTTGCTCTCATTTTTCTTTTATTTTTCATTCTTTAACGGAAGCGAAGCTTCCAATATCTGTCAATTGTCGGTTATCGTTTGTCCATTTTTCTTCTGGCGGATTTTCGCCAAAAGAATCGAACGTTTTTTAAGTTAACAGATGCCATACATTAAATAAATCTCTATAATTTTAATAACTATTCACACTTTCAGATACGACTTATGCTTTTTGCTGTAGAAACTACTTCAAAAAGCACCAGTCGTTAAAAATGTATTAAAATGTCGTTTGTTCCGTACGACAAATGATCTCGTTCTGCAAATCTTCGCCCAGGTCGTTGAAATAATCACTATATCCGGCAACCCGGACAATCAGATCCCTGTAGTCTTCGGGATGTTTCTGAGCTTCCCGGAGCGTATCGGCATCGACCACATTAAACTGGATATGATGCCCGTCCATCCGGAAATAAGCCCGGATCAGATGTACCAGATTATTACATCCTTCTTCGGTTGAAAGAAGCGAAGGAGTAAATTTCTGATTCAGTAACGTCCCGCCGGTTTTGATATGATCGATTTTGGCGGCAGAACGGATGACTGCCGTCGGTCCGTTCGTATCGGCCCCCTGGACCGGAGAGATGCCTTCCGACAGCACTTTCCAGGCATTCCGTCCATCCGGAGTAGCTCCGGTCACTTTACCGAAATAAACATGACAGGTAGTAGGCAACATATTTACCCGATAGTCCGCCCCCCGGGGAGATTTATGTCCCGACAAAACATCATAGTACATGTCGAACACCTGTACCTCCTGCTCGTCGGCATAATCATCATCGTTACCGTATTTCGGAGTATGATACACCAACTGATACTGCAACTCTTCGAACCCTTTGAAATCGTTCGCCAAAGCTTTCTCCATAGTCTCCATCGCGATGGTCTTTTTATCATACACATGATAGCGTAAAGCGGTCAGCATATCCGTAATGCTACCCAGGCCCACCCCTTGCACATAGCTACTGTTGTAACGGGCGCCACCACACATATAATCTTTTCCGTTCCGGATACAATCTTCGATCAGTACAGACAAGAAAGGTACCGGCATATATTTCATAAATATGCGTTCGATGATATTGTTACCGGTCAGTTTGATCCGCATAAAATGTTGTACCTGTGCTTTATAGGCTGCAAACAATTCCTCATAGGTCCGATAATCTGTAGCTGTCCCGGTTTTCAGACCGATCTGTTTGCCGGTCCGCTTATCGAATCCGTCGTTCAGGGTCAATTCCAGAATTTTCGGCAGATTAAAATAGCCGGTAAGGATATAAGCTTCGGTACCGAAAGCCCCGGTTTCCACACATCCCGAGCACCCGCCGTTCCGGGCATCGCGGACATCTTTTCCCACCCGCAACATTTCCTGTACCAAAGCATCCGTATTGAACACCGACGGTTGACCGAAGCCGGTTTTGATGATTTCGACAGCAGCCCGGATAAAACGGTCCGGATTTTTCTTACTGACCTGAATCATCGAACTGGGTTGCAGTAAACGCATCTCCCGGATTACATCCAGCAGGATATACGACATCTCGTTCACCCCGTCGCTACCGTCTTCCTTCACCCCTCCGACATTGATCAGACAAAAATCGGTATAAGTATTACTTTCTTCAGCCGTAACCCCCACTTTGGGCGGAGAAGGATGATTGTTGAATTTCACCCAGAAAGACTGCAACATTTCGTATACTTCTTCCTGAGTGACCGTCCCCTCTTCCAGCTGTTTTTTATACAGCGGATACAGGCTCTGATCCAAACGTCCGGGATTGAAAGAGTCCCAGGGATTCAATTCGGTAACCACACCCAAATGGATAAACCAATAATGTTGTAATGCCTCATGAACGGTTGTCGGAGCATGAGCCGGTACCCGACGACAAATCGCAGCCATTTTCTCCAGCTCTTTCTTTCTCACCGGGTCTTTTTCTTCAGCCGCCAGCTCTTCCAGGCGTTCGGCATACCGTTCGGCATAGCGGATCATTGCATCACAAACGATATCCATCGCCCTCAGCTCGTCGCGTTTATCCACGCCTTCCGGATCGTTTACCAGGTCGGTCTTAGCCAGACTTTCGGCTATTTCTTCTTTCAAATCCAACAACCCGGTACGAAACATCTTTATCCCTAAAGCCGTATGTCCCGGCGCCCTTTGTTCCTGAAATTCCGTAAATACACCGGCAGTATAAGCCTCTTTCCACTCCTGTGGCAAATTCTGAAATATCCGGTCGCGATTACTTTTCCCTTTCCAGTAGGGAATAATGATATCCCGGTAAGCAGCCCGGGTAGTTTCATCGGATTTAAAGGATACTTTCGGGCGATCGTTCAATATCTCGAGATCTTGTAACGAGTGGATACAGATTTCGGGATAAGTCGGAGTAGCCTTCGGGGCCGGTCCCCGCTCGCCGACAATCAATTCACCCTCATTCACACAAATATACTTATGTTCCAGGATATATTTAAACGCTAAAGCCCGTTGAACCGGTACCGGTTCGGCATCGGCCATCCCCGATTGATAAAATTCAGTAATCAGTAAAGCTCTTTCCGCCGAGATCCGATTCTCAGCATTCAGACTCTGCTCACGCAGTTTTCTGATTCGTTCGGTCATTTTCATAATAAGTATGGTTTTGATTTATAGTTTTTTAACAGGTTATATCCGAAAGCCTTGTTCCCTGAACATTTCCCGGATATCTTTCAGGTCTTCCTCTTTCAGGCCCGGAAGATCTCCCATTTCCCAATCCATACCGAGCCGTTTGTATTTATCTGCCCCCGTACGGTGGAAAGGGAGCAGATTCACCTCTTTCAAAACAGGCATCGTCTGTAAAAAACGAATCGTCTCCTGCACACTCTTCTTATCGTCGTTAAAACCGGGAATAACAGGTATCCGGACAATCACTCCGGCACCCTGTCCGGCAATTTTCCTCAGATGTTCACACGCCTCCCGGAATCCTTTACCGATGTACGCTTCGAACTTTTGAGGATCGGCAGTTTTTACGTCGTAAAGAAACAAATCCGTATACCGGCATATTTCTTCTAAATATGCTCCGGAAGCCACTCCGGCCGTATCGATACAGGTATGGATACGACGGGCCTTACAAGCTTTGAGACATTCCAACAGAAAAACCGGTTGCAACAAAGGTTCTCCTCCTGAAAAAGTAACGCCTCCTCCCGATTCTTCGAAAAACACCGCATCTTTAGCTATCTCTTCGACTAATTCATCGACCGAAATCCCGTAGCCCACCTTCCGGATTTCTTCGAATTCACGGTCTCCTAATTTCCGGACTTGTTTCATCGACACAGTTCCCACAGCCTGACTTTCGGGGTTATGACACCAACGACAATGCAAACGACACCCTTTCAAGAAAACAGTCGTCCGTATTCCCGGCCCGTCATGAATCGCATAACGCTTGATATCGAATATATTTCCACGCATGACGAAATAAATTTAGAATAATAAAATTTATCTCACTCTCAAGATAAAAAAAACACAGAGAAAAATTGTCCTTCGGATTCAGGACAAAGAAAAGAATACGCTAATATAACCAGCATTCAAAAAGTCCTTTGTAGGAACGGTTCTGCAATATGCGAATTTCATTTAGCATAATCATCGAATAAACATCTCAAAGATAAAAACATTTTTTTATAAAACAAAAATATAAGTATCGAAAATACACTTCAAATGATAATTTTTTTAAATTTGAAGCAAAAAAAGGAAACCGCCAGAGGGGCATGTGCTACATCACTATTAACCAAATGATTATGAAAACGTTTGTCTTTATCTTATTCTTTTTATCGTTCGCTTCATTCTCCCCGGCCTTCGGCATTCCTTCCCAATTTCGCCATTATACGGTTGAAAACGGCTTATCGAGTAATGCTGTACAATGTTTGTTGCAAGACCGGACAGGATATATCTGGTGTGGCACTTCAGACGGTCTGAATCGCTTCGATTCGCGCCATTTCAAAACTTTCCGGCATATTCCCGGCGACACGGCTTCTTTAGGCAATAATGTCATTCATTCTTTATTCGAGGATTCGAAAGGTAATCTTTGGATCGGTACTGAGAACGGTGTTTTCCGCTACCGGGTATCCGAAGAAAAATTTTCGACCTTTCATCTACCGGATATCCCGGACCGGCTTTCTCAAAAAATCATCTACTCGATCAAGGAAGACCAATTGGGAAAAATCTGGATATCGGTTTATGGAAGCGGTGTTTTCCGCTACAATCCTTCGGACGGCAAGATCAAACATTACAGTCACGACATCAACGATGAAAAGAGTCTTATTTCCAATCTGACCACCAAAATTCTGATCGACCACACCGGAGAAGTATGGATAGCCACTCATGATCAGGGAGTATGTAAATACGATCCCTTCACCGACTCTTTTTTCCGGATCGATGCTACAGATAAACAAAAAGGATATACAGCCCGTTACATTTACGCCTTATGTGAAGATTCTTTCGGAAATATCTGGTTGTGTGACAACGGACTTTTCAAATACGATAAAACAACCCGCAACTGTACGGCCTGCCTCCCTCCTGCTGACGAACCGATAACCTATATCCATTTTATTACCGAAATACAACCGGGTATATTGCTCATCGGTTCCAATAGCGGACTGACACAATATAATCTGGCAGAGAACACTTTTTCTACGATCGGATACAATGTTCTTTTTCCGCAAGGATTAAATGACGGGATTGTCTATTCGATTCTGAAAGACCGGGAAGGAGGTATCTGGGTGGGAACGAACGCCGGAGGTATCAATTATCTTACGCCGGGTACCAATTGGTTCAATACGTTCTGCTATACACCGGGCAAAACAAGTGCCCCGGGGAAAGTCATCAATTCTTTTTGTGAAAACACCGACGGGACGATATGGATCGGAACAGATAATAAAGGGCTTTGGAACTACAACCCACACGACCAATCTTTCACTCCGGTATACTTAGACGCCAAAAATCCGGACCTCAGCGTGCACGCCTTATATTGCGACCACCATGAATTATGGGTCGGGACTTATGCTCACGGTGTGTACCGGTTAAATTCAGCTACCGGTAAAGTGACCAACTATTCGGATAAAAATATCAAGGGCTTGAATCCGGGCAGTGTATACGCTATATACAAAGACAGCTCAGGCAGGCTCTGGTTCGGTACCCAAACCGGCATCCTATATTACGATATCTTCAGCAATTCGTTCGTTACTATCGCCGATCTGGGATACAACAGCTACATCACCGACATCACCGAAGACGCCAACCACACGATCTGGTTTGCTTCGCAAGGCAAAGGATTGATCAGCTATGACCTGAAAACCAGTACCCTCAAATTTCATTCCAACGATCAGACCGGTTTACCACAATCTATCGTGTGCCTGTGCAGCGATCAGGGCAAGTTAAGGATCGGTACGGGCGGATACGGACTTTATACCTACAATCCGGCCGATCATAGCTTTACCCGTCATCCCGATCCGTTATTTCGTACCCATACCACCATACAGACGATCATCTCCAGTTATAATGAATTGTGGATCACGACCAATGCCGGTTTACTCCGGTTCAATACTTCAGACGGAACCATCAGTTATTACAATCAGGAAGACGGACTCGTCTGCCTTCCGTTTACCAACCAGGCCGGCCTGCAAACTTCCGGTGGACAGATTTATATCGGCGGCAGCAATGGGTTCAATGTCTTCCATCCGCAAAGTATCCGCAAGAATGAAGTGATTCCCCATATTGTTTTTACGGCCTTCCGGCTTTTCAATCAGGATATAACAATCGGCGAACATTCGGTTCTGCAAGCTCAGATCGACCGTCAGCGCTCGGTCATTCTCCCTCACAACGAAGCCGTTTTCTCTATCGAATTTGTAACGACCAGCTATTGTGCCCCGAGTAAAAACAAATACAAATACATGTTGAAAGGTTTCGATAAAACCTGGAACAACACGGACAATCAAAACAACATAGCCACCTACACCAACCTATCCCCGGGGAATTATACCTTCCAGGTGATGGCCTGTAATAACGACGAGGTATGGAATCCCGAAAAAGCAGAAATCCGGATTACAATTCTTCCACCCTGGTGGTTGTCGAACGGTATGTTAGTCGTTTACGGTATCCTGATCGTTTTAGCGATCGCTTTAGGGTATGCACTTTTATTACAACGGACCAACCGACGCCACCGTAATAAGATCGCAGCCTTGCATCACGAGAACGAACGCAAACTATTCGATGCTAAAATCGGATTCTTCACCCATATTACCCATGAAATCCGTACTCCGGTAACGCTGATCCTGGCCCCCGTAGAAGAGATCATGCGTCAAAAAAATATCCCGGAGGAAATCAGGGACGACCTGGAAGTCGTCAAACGCAACAGCGAACGGTTACTGGACCTGGTAAATCAGATCCTGGATTTTACGAAAGCCGAACAAGAAGCTTTTTCCTCCCAAAACACCTGGTTCGACATCGATGATCTGGTGGAAAAAACTGTACAGCGTTTTACGCCTGCAGCTCAGCAAAAGGGGATACAGCTCACCCACGATACTCCACAACCGATCCGGATTTGCACCGACCGGGAAGCACTGACCAAAGTGTTGAGTAACCTGCTGACCAATGCCATGAAATTTACCAAAGACCGTATTCTGGTCTCCCTCACTGAAAATCCTGAAGCACATACGGTAACGATCTCAGTCGAAGACAACGGTACGGGAATCAAACCTACGGAGAAAGAAAAAATATTCAACCTCTTTTACCAATCGGCCAATAAACCACAACTCCCGAACAAAGGTTTCGGTATCGGGCTAGCCATCGTCAGCCTGTTGGTGAAACGAATGATGGGAAAGATAGAAGTGGAAAGCGAAGAAAACCGGTTTACCCGTTTCCGGATCACGCTTCCCCAGGACGAACAAAACGACCTTTCTATTTCTGTGACCTCTCCGGATAAAACAGCAGAACTCCAGGAAGTAAAAGCTGAAGATCCGATCGAACCTGCCGGAACAGAGAAGACCGACAAAGATGGGAAAAAGGCCGGAACCGTACTGATTGTCGAAGATAACGAAGAGTTTATTTCTTATCTCACCCGTGTCATCGGACAACGATATCATATCCACACGGCCGGAAATGGCGAAGAAGCATTGAAATCACTGGAAAATCTGAAACCGGACATTGTCATCAGCGACGTCATGATGCCGGTAATGGATGGAATAGAATTATGCAAACGAATAAAAAGCGACATCAATCTAAGTCATATCCCGGTAATCCTGCTCACAGCACGCACGGATACAGCAAGTAAAATCGCCGGTCTGGAAAACGGAGCGGATGTCTATATCGAGAAACCGGTATCTGTGAGCTATCTGTATGCACAGATGGTCAGTCTGCTGGAAAACCGGAACAAACTGCGTTGTCTTTTTTCAGAGAAACCTTTCACCCCGATCAATACCCTGACCGAAACACAGGCCGACGAAAAATGGTTTAACCGTTTGAACGAGATCATCCAGGAGAATATCTCGAATACAGAATTTTCCGTCGACCAACTCACCCGAAGTGTCAATATGAGCCGTACCCTTCTGTATGCCAAAGTAAAGGCAGTAACCGGTTTGACCCCGAATGAATTTATCCGGTTGGTACGCCTGCGTAAAGCAGCGGAATATCTGGCCGGAAACGAATATAAGATCAACGAGATCTGTTATATGGTCGGCTTTAACAGTCCCTCCTACTTTGCCAAATGTTTCCAAAATCAATTCGGCGTATTACCCAAAGATTTTATCAATAACACCAACTGACCAAACCCAATATCTACTTATAAAACCATACGATTATGTTCAACAAAGAAACTTACATTCAGAGACGTAACAGACTGAAGAAAGAAATCGGTAAAGGGATTTTACTATTTCTCGGCAACAATGAAAGCGGTATGAATTATGCCGACAACACGTATCATTTCCGTCAGGATTCGACTTTTTTATATTTTTTCGGTTCGGATTATGCCGGTCTTTCGGCTCTGATCGATATCGATGAAGACCGGGAAATTATTTTCGGGGATGAACTGACCATCGACGATATCGTCTGGATGGGCACCCAACCCACGATACGGGAAAAGAGTGCTTCAGTAGGCATCACTGCAACCGCTCCGACCGCCCAGCTGAGCGATTATTTAAATAAAGCGGTACAGCAGGGACGTCGTATCCATTATCTGCCTCCTTACCGGGGTGAACATCAGGTCACCCTACTCCGTTTACTGGGGATTGCCCCTGAAGCGCAAGTTGCCGGAGCCTCTACCGAACTGATCCGGGCTGTAGTCGGCCAACGAAACTACAAATCGGCCGAGGAGATCAGGGAGATAGAAGAAGCAGTAAATATCTCCGCCGATATGCACATCCGGGCGATGCAACTTGTCCGGCCGGGGATGAAAGAATGTGAAATAGCAGCAACAGTGACAGAAGTCGCTTTACAAAATGGCGGACAATTGTCTTTCCCGGTGATTGCCACCATTAACGGGCAAACCCTCCATAATCATTATCACGGTAATATCCTCCACGAAGGGCAGTTGTTATTGTTGGATGCAGGAGCGGAAAACGGCATGCACTATTCCGGCGACCTCTCGTCGACCATTCCGGTAAGTAAACATTTTACAGAACAGCAGAAAACCATCTATCAAATCGCTTTACAAGCCCATCAGGCCGCAGTTGCCGCCCTAAGACCGGGCATTCCGTTCAAAGAGGTCCATCTGATTGCCGCCCGTACGATTGCAGAAGGGATGAAATCGATCGGCCTGATGAAAGGAGATCCCGACGAAGCAGCCCGTTCGGGTGCTTATGCGTTGTTCTTTCCCTGCGGACTCGGCCACATGATGGGACTCGATGTTCACGACATGGAGAATTTAGGCGAAGTATGGGTAGGATATAACGGACAACCCAAAAGTACACAGTTCGGTTTCAAATCGCTCCGTCTGGCCCGCCCCCTGGAACCCGGTTTTGTCTTTACCATAGAACCCGGCATCTATTTTATTCCTGAGCTCATCGACTATTGGAGAAGTGAAAAACGGTTCTGCGAATTTATCCAATACGACAAATTGGAACCCTGGAAAGGTTTCAGTGGCATCCGTAACGAAGAAGACTACCTGATCACTCCCGACGGAGCACGCCGGCTCGGCAAATATAAACCGATGACAATCGGGGAGGTGGAAGGAATGAAGTAGGATTGGCGCACTGCGCCAATCAATAAAGTCTGATCCACTCATACCCATTCCCTGTCTGATCCATATAACGGATAAAATCTTCCGTCTTTATAGCCAGAGAAGCCCGGTTATCATTCGGATGAAACGACAATTTCCGGGCTTGTTTCAAATTTTCATCAAGGAAAACATAGACATGGTGTTCCGTATCGTTCACTAATCCGAAAGGGCTAACAGATCCCGGCTTCAACCCCAGGTATTTCTCCATCCGTTTTTCCGAAGCAAAACTTAATTTCCCTTGTTTTAATAGTTGTTCCAGATCATGAATCGCCAGATTCCGATCACAATGAAAAATAACCAGGTAATGCCGGTTTCCCTTATGATTCCTGAAAAACAAATTCTTACAATGTGTACTGTCCAAATTTTTCCAATATTGGCGGGCAATCTCGATCGTAGGTGCCTCAGGATGTTCCAGATAATCGAATTCAATACCCAAAGCTTTCAATGTCTCATACACTTTTTCCTGTCCAATCATCATCTCATTTTATTTTTTTCATCTTTTTTCTTTTCCCCTCCTTCATTTTCCCCAAACCTTCAACCTTTAGCTTTTTACCTTTTACTTTTCCCCCTATACCACCTCCCCTGCCACTCTCCTCTCTCACGCAATCTCTTCTCCAGTTTAGCCACAAACTCATAATTCTTTATCCCCCATTTCGGAGCGATCAGATATTCTTCGGGTGATTGATTGACAAAACGTTCCAGATAAACATCCGGCCGGATATGTCCGATCACGTCCACTACAAAATCGAGGTATTCTTCATAGCTATACAACCTGAAAACCTCCGGATGCCGAAGATATTGTTCGGCCATCGCCGTTCCCCGGACAATCTGCAACTGATGTAGCTTCAATACCTGAATCGGCAGATCGCACACACGGACCGCCCCCTCCAACATAGACTCCCGGCTCTCTCCGGGTAAGCCGAAAATCAAATGAGCTCCTATCCGGATACCTCTCTCAGCCGTTTTCCGTATCGCTTCCTCAGCTTCGGCAAAAGTATGTCCCCGGTTGACCGTTCGCAAAACTTCATCATTTGCAGATTCGACTCCATACTCTACACAAACATAACAACGCCGGGACAATCCGGCAATATAATCCAATACGTCATCGGTCACAGCATCCGGACGGGTAGCGATCACCAATCCCACTACATCGGGACAAGTCAACGCCTCCTCATACTTTTGCCGTAACTCTTCCAAAGGAGCATAGGTATTCGAATAAGCCTGAAAATAAGCCAGATACTTCTGACCGATATACTTTCGGGCAAAAAAGGCCCTTCCCTCCCCGATCTGTCGGGATATCCCCGACACAGCCCGGCAATAACCCGGATTAAAACTCTCATTATTACAAAACGTACAACCACCGGTCCCTTTTTTCCCATCCCGGTTCGGACAAGTAAATCCACCGTCGATAGACAATTTTTGCACCCGTTCTCCAAATAATTCTTTGAAATAAGCGGGATAATCATTGTACCGTTTCCGACTCTCTGTTGGCTTCATGCATTTTCTCTTTAGCAGAACAAAAATATCATTTTATTTCTTAATTTTGTTCCCGTAACCACAAACAATAAATGATGAAAACAATCTGCACGGGCATGTTCACGATCATGCTGATCTTTCTTTTCCGTCCCGTCGGAGCTCAAACCGAAGATGCTTTTCCTTCATACATCGAACAATGTTTCAACAACTATTTCAATTTCAACCCCCAGGAAAAAATTTATCTACATACCGATAAACCGACCTACTCTGCCGGCGAAAATATTTGGTTCAGAGCCTACTGCGTAGATGCCAGCTATCATATCCCGACCCAATTAAGTAAATTTATCTATCTCGAACTCATCAACCGTCAGGATTCGATTTTAAAACGTATCCAAATAAAACAGACCGATTCTTGTTTTTATGGCAATTTGACAATTCCATCCACCACCCCTCCGGGAGAGTATTGCCTGCGTGTCTTTACCAACTGGATGCAAAATAACGAAGAAGATTTTTTCTTCAAAAAAAATATACAGATCGTCAGTACAGTGAATGAAGTAAACATTCACACGGCAAGCAGCCGTCAGGACAATGCAATCCGGACGACGCTCACCCTAATCGATAATGCCGGCAAACCTTATGTTCATCAACGTCTGAAAATCACGACCTACCGTCATAAACTAGCGGTAAACAAGACTACCTTGAAAACCGATGAACAAGGATCCGCCACTTTACAATATCCGGTCAGCGACAGTATCGACCGGATTCAGGTAGCGTTCCCGACGGACTTGCCTTTTGCTTTTTCAAGAGAAATCCCTTTATTGAATCTTTCCGACGACTTCGACTTTCAATTCTTCCCGGAAGGCGGTAATTTATTAGCGGGCACCACGCAAACCGTCGCCTTTAAGGCACTGGATGCAAACGGACGTTCGATAGCTGCCGAGGGAAAAATTTACAATAGTAAGGAACAGGAAGTCGTTTCTTTTTCAACCTTTCACCGGGGAATGGGAACCCTGGAACTGACCACCCAGCCGGGCGAACGCTACTATGCCCTGGTACATACCGCCACAAACCGGGAAAAAAGAGTCGACTTGCAGATTCCCCAAGCGGAAAATCTGGCCTTGCAGGTTTATCCTCAGGACAACCACCTGATCCTTGCTGTCAAAAAAGGAATTCATTTTCCTGCAGGGAAAACGATTTATATCGTTATGCACTCCAGAGGACGTCTGTTAGGCGTGCTACCGGCAAAAGACGATTTCGTGGGAGCCTTACCCCTGAACTCCCTGCCCGGTGGTACCGTGCAGTTCGTACTAGCCGATGCCGACTCACACATTTACAGCCAGCGTTCTTATTTTATAAAGCCGGATCCGCAACCTGTATTACAACTCCGGACCGATAAAGAAAAATACGACAGACGGGAAAAAGTAAACCTGACACTACAGTTTACAGACATCGGCGAGCACCCCCTCGAAGGCAGTTTTTCTCTCTCTGTTACGGACAATACGATGGTTCCCCGTGACACCCTATCGGACAATATCGTCAGTTATCTGCTCCTGACCTCCGACCTCAAAGGGCACATCGAAGCCCCGGGAAGTTATAGTCGGGAAACTCCCGAACACATCGATCTCCTCATGCTCACTCATGGCTGGACCCGTTATGAGATCGGGAAATTCCTGACTGCCACACCTTCTAAAGCCACTTTCAAGCTTGAACAGGGACAAGAAATCCGGGGAAAAATCACCAATTATAGCAATAAGCCGATGGCGAATGCCAGTGTACAAATCTTTATCCCCGGTGAAAATACATTGGGAGAAGTGAAGTCGAACGAAAACGGAGAATTCATCATCCGGGATCTGGATTTCCGCGATAGTACGATTTTTCTGATGCGTGGCTACAAAGAAAAAGGAGGAAAAATGGTAGATATAACTATCACTCCCCGATTATTTAAAGATCCCGTCACCCATTTTACAATCCCCCGGGAAAATAAACCGCTGGGCAAAGAAGAATTTATGGACCAGTTCAAAGGTAGTTATTTCTACCAGAACGGTGTGAAAGTCTATATTCTCGACGAAGCGGTCGTATTACGTCACCGTCCGGAAAGCGTACAACACAAATACGAAGGCCAATACACAGATATGACGGATTACATCCTGGGCCAGGAAGAATTGAATAAATTCAATACTTCCAGTATCTATCAACTATTATCCCGTCTTCCGGGTGTTATTGTCTCCGGTACCAAAGTGACGATGGCCCGCAACGGAAGTACGCCTCTGTTCATGATCGACGGATTGCCACAGACCGAAGACATGCTGAACGCAGTGATGCCGGAGGATGTGGACAATCTGGGAGTCATCCGCGACGGAGCCCGGCTGACTTTCTTCATGGCCCAAGGCGGTGCCGGCGGTGTGATTGTCATCAATACCAAACATGGCCATTTCACCCCCAAAGCCACTCCAGGGTTGATCAAATTCATTCCTTTAGGTTACTCCGAACCGGATGAATTCTACATGCCCCAATACAACGACCCGGAAATACTCAAAGCTCCCGAAATCGATTACCGCAGCACGATTTATTGGCAACCGGTCGTCCCGATCGATTCATCCGGGCAGACTTCCCTCTCTTTTTTCACTTCCGACATGGCCGGCAGTTATACCATCACCGTCGAAGGATTGGGGAAAAACGGGGAACCGGTATACCGGCAAACGACAATCCGGAGGGAATGATAAAGAGCCAAGAATTCAAAATTGAAAACGTTTGAGTAATAGATCATTATAAAAATAGAAGCCGATTTTTATAATAACAAAAAATATTCTATATTTGCAACTCTGAATACGCAAGCTCGCGTGGCTTTCAGTTTATTGTATATCAATAGTTTATAAAAACAATATCATAATAATAAACCTTCCCTCTCAGGGAAATAAATCAAATCTAACAGAAATATGAGTACGAAGTACGTTTACACATTCGGAGACGGAAAAGCAGAAGGCAAGGCAGACATGAAAAATCTGCTCGGTGGTAAAGGCGCCAACCTGGCGGAGATGAACCTGATCGGCCTGCCTGTACCTGCAGGTTTCACGATTACCACTGAAGTTTGTACACTTTACAACCAGAAAGGTAAAGATGCTGTTGTAAAATTAATAGAAAACGACGTTAAAGCCGGTATTGCACACATGGAAAAAATCATGAATGCAAAATTCGGTTCCAAAGGAGAGGCTTTCCCGTTGATGGTATCCGTACGTTCCGGTGCCCGTGTTTCTATGCCAGGTATGATGGACACCGTGCTGAACCTGGGATTGAATGACGATGCCGTAAAATTACTGGCAGAAAAATCAGGAAATGCCCGTTTTGCCTGGGACTCTTACCGTCGTTTTATTCAGATGTACGGCGATGTTGTAATGGGTGTAGCAGCAGCAAAAGGCGAGCACAATCCGTTCGAAGTTGAAATCGACAAGCTGAAAGAAGCCAAACATATCAAACAAGATACTGAATTTACCGTTGAAGATTTGCAGGTATTGGTCGAAAACTTCAAAAAAGTAGTCAAAACCAAAACCGGCAAAGATTTCCCGACTTGTCCGTGGGAACAGCTGTGGGGAGCCATCTGTGCCGTATTCGATTCATGGATGACCGAACGTGCCGTTCTGTACCGTCAGTTGAACCAGATCCCGGAAGAATGGGGTACTGCTGTTAACGTACAGTCTATGGTTTACGGTAACATGGGTAACAATTCGGCTACCGGTGTTGCTTTCAGCCGCGACGCAGCAACCGGAGAGGACATCTTCAACGGAGAATACCTGATCAATGCACAGGGGGAAGACGTTGTAGCCGGTATCCGTACACCGCAGGAAATCACCATCGAGGGTTCACGCCGTTGGGCTAAACTGCAGGGTATTTCCGAAGAAGAACGTGCTTCTAAATATCCTTCGTTGGAAGAAGCTATGCCTCAGGCTTATGCCGATCTGAACGCTGTACAGGAAAAACTGGAAGACCACTTCCACGATATGCAGGATATGGAATTCACCATCCAGGACGGTAAGCTGTGGATGTTGCAGACCCGTAACGGAAAACGTACCGGAGCCGCTATGGTGAAAATGGCTGTCGATATGCTGAAACAAGGTATGATCGATGAAAAAACAGCTCTGTTGCGTCAGGAACCGGCTAAATTGGACGAGCTGCTCCATCCGGTATTCAATAAAGAAGCTCTGAAAAAAGCTCACGTTATTACCAAAGGTCTGCCGGCTTCTCCGGGTGCTGCCTGCGGGCGTGTCGTATTCTTCGCCGACGAAGCCGAAGAATGGAAAAACAGAGGCGAAAAAGTGGTTCTGGTACGCCAGGAAACTTCTCCCGAAGACCTGCGGGGAATGAACGTATCCGAAGGAATCCTGACCGCACGCGGTGGTATGACTTCTCATGCAGCTGTCGTTGCCCGTGGTATGGGTAAATGTTGTGTATCCGGAGCAGGAGATATCGTAGTCGATTATGCAAAACGTAATTTCTCCGTAAACGGAACAATCATCAAAGAAGGCGACTGGATTTCCCTGAACGGTTCTACCGGTGAAGTTTACTTAGGAAAAGTAGAAACAGAAGATGCAACATTAGACGAAGACTTCACGGCCATCATGAATCTGGCTGAAAAATATACCCGTATGTATGTACGTACTAATGCCGATACCCCGAAAGACGCCCGTAAAGCCCGTGACTTCGGAGCCAAAGGTGTCGGACTTTGCCGTACAGAACATATGTTCTTCGAAGGACACCGTATCGACGCTATGCGTGAAATGATCCTGTCCGACACGGTAGAAGGACGCCGCGATGCACTGAACAAGATCCTGCCGATGCAGCGGGGAGACTTCGAAGGTATCCTCGAAGCCATGAACGGACTGGGGGTTACCATCCGTCTGCTCGACCCACCTTTACACGAATTTACTCCGAACGAACCGGCTTCACAACAATATATGGCTCAGAAACTGGGAATTCCGGTAGAACGTATCAAAGAAAAAGTAGATGCACTGCACGAATTCAACCCGATGCTGGGTCATCGTGGCTGCCGTTTGGGAGTTACCTATCCGGAAATCACCGAAATGCAGGCCCGTGCGATCATCGAAGCAGCTTGTAACCTGAAACTGCGTGGTCTGGATCCTCGTCCGGAAATTATGGTTCCTTTGGTAGGTACTGTGAAAGAACTGAAACAGCAGGCTGAAATCATCAACCGTGTTGCAGCTATGGTATTCGAAGAAAAAGGCGTTAAAGTAGATTACAAAGTAGGTACGATGATCGAAATCCCGCGTGCCGCTATCACCGCAGATCAGATCGCCGAAGTAGCCGAATTCTTCTCATTCGGTACCAACGACCTGACTCAGATGACCTTCGGTTACTCCCGTGACGACGCCGGTAAATTCTTACCGGAATACATCAGGAAAGGTATCCTGAAAACCGATCCGTTCGCTGTATTGGATCAGGAAGGTGTAGGCCGTCTGGTTGAAATGGGTGTGAAACTGGGTCGTAAGACTAATGCAGACCTGAAAGTAGGTATCTGTGGAGAACACGGTGGAGAACCTTCATCCGTCATCTTCTGCGACTCAGTAGGTATGAACTATGTCAGCTGTTCACCGTTCCGCGTGCCCATCGCCCGCGTAGCTGCGGCGCAGGCTGCTATTATGCATGCAGGTAAGTAATAAGAATTTATTACAAGCTTAAATATCAAGAGGGTGTCCAAAAAGTATTTGGCACCCTCGATTTATTCGTATCCCTATTGGAGACTGAAATCAAATATCCGATTCTACAAGGGGGTATTTTGCCTTTTTGGACACCCTCTTTTTTAATAATGATAAAGAATAATCCTCAATAAGTATTCTGTTGAATTTGACCTCGGCTCAGATAAATCTCATTACTGTTTATAGGTTCGGCAAACCGACGATCTTTTAATTCCAACCGATACTCTATCGGCTGGGATTCTTTATTTACAATCAAACCGTCATGTGAATAGAATATACGTTTCAGGTTCACATCATCCAAAGTCGTTTCGTTGTAATTCAACCGCCGGATATCGAACCACCTCAGTCCCCAGGTCAGCTCCCGTACTCTCTCTTCCAGAATTTTCGCAATAGCTTCTTCCTTTGTCGCTGCCGACAACTTAACCTCCGGTCCGGGTGCAATCCTTTTAGCCCGCAATATATTCACCGTTTCCATGGCTTGCTGAAACTTTCCCTGACGAGCCAGGCATTCCGCTTTCGTAAGTATCATTTCCTGTACCGTAGTTCCATAAGGTATACTGGTTCTGAAATAGAGGTATCCGGGATAAGTATATTTGATATTATGTCTCCATGAAAAATTCTCACACATCAAATATTTATACCGCAAATCATTTTCCGTATCATACAATTTCAGCATCTCCCGGCTAGGACAGAAATAGGCACAGGAAGCTGAAAGGAAATACTGATAATAAAATTCCGCCCACTCTAATTTTACAGAAGGATCGGAAATGGATTCCCACCACAGATAAGGTACTTGTAGTAATCCCTGACTGGAGCTCTGTTCATTTCCATAATACATTTCCGTATTATAATCCACCAGCCGGGCATCTGCCTGAAGAGCCAAATCTGCATATTTCAATGCCTGATCGTAATCATGGCAGAAAAGATAAAAGCGGGCCAGAAAACTATGAACGGCAGGAATACTTACCCGCCACCGCCGATTAACATTATCGACCGTAATTTTGAGTGCTTCTTTCAAATCTTCCTCGACAAAACGATAAGATTCCTCCAGATTCATCCGGACCAACGACTGCTCGAAACTGGTGGATGTCTTATGAGGTATTCCCGGTTCTTTCATATTTTCCGGGCTATAGGGAAGACAATAAGTATTCAGCAATTCCCAATTCTGAAAAGCACGGATAAAATGAGCTTCAGCCTTCAAATCAGCCTTCAAGGCCTCATCTCCTGTCACCCAACTCAAATTTTCCAATACCGTATTTGCCGTAAAAATATTTTTATAAGCACTACTCCAGGTTCCGGAACCCGATAAATCGGCCACCTCCTGATTCATCCACAGATAATAAGCGATACCATGCTGATAAAACGGAGCTCCGTTATTGGTTTTATCGTACAAATCCGTTGAAATTTCCGTAATATCCGGACTTAACACCAGGCTGGTATTGCCGGTTGTCGTATTGATTGCAGCCAACAAAGCATCCAGATGTTCCACTTTCGACAGCTCGATATTTGTCTTTTTCGAAGGAGCTATATCCAAAAAGCTGTCACAAGCAGCTCCGACCAACATCCATACCAGAAGGCATAAAATCATTCTCATTTTTCCTCCTGCAATTTTTATATATCTTTCCATATCCTTTTTTTAAAAATTAAATTTTACCCCAACAATAAAAGAACGCTCCGGTTTGACCGTACCCTCCGGAAATTCCGGATCATTTTTATATTTATTCGCTGTAATCAAACCCAGATTATTGATCTGTCCATAAACGGCAGCGGTCCGGAAACCTATTTTCTGTAACCAGACTTCCGGGATATGCCAGGTCAGATTCAATTCCTGAAAACGAATATGATTGGCATTGTGGTACAGATAATTCATCGCATCCGTATAATAACTATCGTAATACATTTGATTGGAGTCTTCGGTATCCGTCAGCAAAGGAGGCATAGCCTTATCCCCGTCCAATAATTTACTTACATCTTTATGTACCCAGATTTTCGAAGTTCCGGTCGTTCCCATCGTCGGATAATTGAAAGAAGAACGTTTGAATTTATGACCGAATTTTCCGGTAACAATCAAAGAAAGATCGAAATTATAAACCTTAAAACCGGTAGTCAGCCCCATAATATGGGGAGCCACCTTTACGCCCTGTGACCTGAGCCAGCCGGTTGCATCCGAAGTATTGTCGTAAACGGTGTTCATCGGCCTCAAACCGTCAGGGCTACTCCCTTCCTCCACACAAGGGATACCGTCCTTATTTACCCCGGCATAATGCCAGGCATATATCGTACTGGCATTTTCCCCCTCTTTAAAGTCACCCCTCAAATAAGTCTTTGCACTATTATCGGTAACAAATAATCTTTCTATCCGGTTCAAATTATAAGCATAGTTGACATTACCATACCATTGGATATCTTTTCCTATAATATCGAGCTGGCTTCCTACTTCCAGTTCGATCCCACTGTTCAGCATTTCCGCATTATTCAACTTTTGACTGGTTGTCCCGTTGGCCGAAGAAATAGAAATCGTCGCGATCAGATCTTTACTGTACTTCCGGTAATAATCCAGTTTTCCGGCCAGTTTACCTCCCCAGAAAGAATAATCGATTCCGATATCTACACTCCCGACCTTTTCCCAGCGAAGTTCGGGATTTCCAAAACTCGCAATACTACCGGTAATCTCATGTTTATAAACATTCTCAACCGAACCGATACTCACCAAAGGTTTAAACGAGGTAGAAGTGTCTACATTTCCATTGTACCCATAGGTCAAACGCAGACGCAGCCAATCGATAAACAAATAATCGCTCATAAAACTTTCCTGTCCCAGATTCCACATTCCTCCCACAGACCAAAAAGGAGCATAACGATATTTAGGATCGTCCGTAATAAAATTCGACGCATCTGTCCGGACGCTCCCACTGATCGTGTATTTAT
This sequence comes from Odoribacter sp. N54.MGS-14, assembly GCF_000980295.1. Classification (NCBI taxonomy): domain Bacteria; kingdom Pseudomonadati; phylum Bacteroidota; class Bacteroidia; order Bacteroidales; family Odoribacteraceae; genus Odoribacter; species Odoribacter sp. N54.MGS-14. The sequence continues at coordinate 61,521 of NZ_LARL01000004.1, forward strand.
TATCGAAAGTATAAGCGGCATTGCCATATAGAGAAAAGAAACGATCGGTGTTAAATGTAAAGGTACTTGCATAATCATCGACTGTAATCGTATTCCCGAAGAGGTCTTTTATCGCCAGCTTACCGGTTCCGTTAGGGAAAAGTTTGGAAGTCAGCGTCTCGTCATTGTAGCCGTATACCCGGGGAGAGGTATAGGAAGTTGTCCGGCGATGCCGTAATTCGGTTCCTAACACAACATTAAAATCATGTCTCCTGAAAGTCCGGTTAAAATTTACCTGATTCCTAAAAGTATACCCTTGCATTTCCGAAGTATATTGGTCCAGAAACTGCCCTGTCGGATAGGCCGATTTCCCGACGACTCCTGTTGCATCGTTATATTCGGTATAATAATTCACCGGATTTTTCACTACCCAGGAATCCTCTTTGTAAAGATCCCGCCTTTTGGAATTAAAAATCTCATATTGTAACGAAGAGGAGAAATTCAAGCCTTCCCATAATTTCAGGGTCAGTGCAGCCTGGAAACGGGCCTTGATGTCCTTAGTCGAACGGTCACGGCTTCTGATTTCCTGTAAAGGATTATAAAACCAGTCGGAATAAGGAAAGCCATTACCGACCAACCGCTCCATGGCCGGCAGGTAATAGTCGCGGACAATATGTGTATAAGAACCGTCCCGGTTTGTCAGGTGTTCATAAGGAGAAAGATCGCTTATCGCGATATCGTTTTCATCGGATGCATGGAGGACGGCTCCGTTATTCTGCTTTTTCACATATTGGAACATTCCGGAAATATCTAATTTCAGCCACTTGCAAATATCGCTGTTCATCCGCATATTGAGCATATATTTTTCATCCTGTGTACCAATATAATGGGTTTTGTCTTTTTCATACAATAACGACGTCATGACACCGACTCTTTCTCCTCCTCCGGATACGGATAAATTGTATTGCTGCAAAAAAGGATTTCTCAACAAATGTTTATAAACGTCATCCTTATAATCCGTCTCCTGCAATTCCTGTAAACGGAGCCTTTTCGTGTCTTCGGAAATATTTCCCAGCCGGGCTTCATTCAAAGCGATTTGTGCTAAGGTATAGCATTTTCCGGCCACATCATCTTCTGAGAAAATCCCTTCATTCAAAGCAACCCCATATTTTCCGAAAATCATTTCTTCGTAGCGGATCTGATCTGCAGAAGCGGCAGTAGGATTGGCATAATCCAAATCTATTTTCTGCCGGAAGCGCAAAAAAGTATTAAAGGCGACATTCAGTTTATCTCCTTTGGCCGCTTTGCGGGTAGTGACCACAATCACGCCGTTACCGGATCTGGCTCCCCAAATTGAAGCAGCTGCAGCATCTTTTAGTATAGAAACGCTTTCCACGTCATTCGGATTAATCGTTTCGAATCCTCCTTCCACAGGGAAACCGTCCACGACAATCAGCGGTTGAGCGTTGGCATTCAAGCTCGAGCGTCCCCGGATTTCCAGACTGGCTTTTCCATCTTCTGTCAGAGTAGCCTGAACGCCTGCTGTAGTTCCGATCAGCCGGGATGATAAATCGGAAGCCGGTTTTTCCAACTGCCGCTTGTCGACGATATCGAACGCTCCCGTCGCACGTTCCCGGGAAATCGTCTGATAGCCGGTGATCAGTACGTCATCCAAAGAAGTTATTTCCGGTTTCATCGATATCTCATAATGTTCACGCCCGTCTAAAGGAAGCTCCACTGTCTCCATCCCGATGAAAGAAATCACCAATACCACCTTCCCCTTCAAGCCGGCAGGTACTTTAAATTCAAAATGTCCTCCGATATCGGTAGTTACCCCCAAGGTATTTTCTGCCTTCAAATAAACAGAAGCCCCCGGCAAAGGCAAGCCCTTTTCATCCCTTACCGTACCTTGCACTTTCATCTGTTCACTCTGCAAATTTTTTACCGCCGAAGCATCCTTAGCAATAACGATTGCATTTTCACTGACCGTGTACTTCAATCCATTCAGCGACAACACCCGATCCAAAGCCTGCTCTATAGTGACTTGTTCCATATTCAGAGAAACATCGGCAATCTTACGGATATCGTTTACCGTATAAACGATATAATATCCGGAATTCTGCAATATTTGATTCAAGGCTTCCTCCAATGTCACCCGATTCAAAGAAAAAGAATACTTTTCCTGTCCAAAAGATTCGGTAGCCATCACTAAATTAGCGCACAACAAAAAGATAACCGTCATTTTCATGATTAACGTCATTTTCCTCAATTTTCCTCCTCCGGAAGAAAAATAAATCTGCTTTTTTTTCATAATTTTGTAATTAGAGTTAATAAATACCCGCTAAAGGGTTGCTTATTAGTATCCAACAAGGAGTGTTGCCTCACTCCTTGTTATTTATTTTCCCCTGTCCGATAAAGAGTCACCTCGTTGCCTTCTATCGAATAAGTCACATTTTCAGTTAATTTCAAGAGATTCAATATTGTCCCGATATCTTCATAACGACGGGTTTTGATATAAAATTTCAGATCGCCGAATTTCTCCCTGTCATAATGAAAGGTAACCCCATACCACCGACTCAACCGGGGAATGATTTCCTCCAGTCCACAATCATTGAACAAAAATAAACCATCTTTCCAGACGACGAAGTCTTCGGCATCGACCTCTTTTATTACAGTCTTCCGGTTTTCTGCATCATATTTCAACTGTTGTCCGGGCAATAACACACGCTCAGCATGTCCCGGAGCCGAAACAGCCACTTTTCCCGTCAATAAAGTAATCGTCGATGCATTTTCTCCCCGGTATGCAGAAAAATTGAAAGCCGTTCCCAATACCCGGGTCTGTACGTCTCCGGATTTTACGATAAAAGGTCTCTCCGGATCAGGAGTCACTTCAAAGTAAGCTTCCCCGTCCAATTCTACGCACCGTTCTTTTTCTGCAAACTGTACCGGATAACTCAGGCTAGAAGCGGAATTCAACCATACCTTCGTACCATCGCCCAAAACCAAGCGATATTCTCCCCGTAACGGAACCATCAAGGTATTCCTCTCCGGCCAGCCGGTTTTATTTTCCCGACCGTCATATACGATCGTTCCCTTCCGGTGGTCCCAGGAAATTCCAGGTAGCTGTAACGTATCACAATCCTTTTGTAAATCCACCCGACAACCATTACCCAATACTAAAACAGCACAGTTTCCTCCCGGCTTTATTCCAGGTTGTCCGGCCGATTCCGGAACAGTTATCCCTTCCTGTTCCCACCACCAAAAAGCCGACATAATTCCGATCATGACCATCGCAGCAACACCTACCATCAGTATACGGCGCTTCCAGCAACGCCACTTCAACCTGACCGTCAATTTCTTAAAAGAGCGGTCGGTATCGATCTGTTTCTCCAATTCCATCAAACGTATCACTCCCCTTCCCGAAATAATCCGATCGTAACTCTCTTTATTCATCCGGGAAGCTCGTATCCACTCCTCCAATTCCTGTTGTTCGGTCCCGGTCAGCTTCCCTCCCGATCTTTTTCTGGCAATCAATCCGGCAATATGATTCAATCTGCTCGTATCCATATTTTCATCTTTTATCAGAAAGACACCATTTTTTAAGAAAAAGATTACACCTGTACATTTTTTTTTCATTTATTTTTCTGTTTCCTCTCCAAAAGATTAATTTAGGCGCAGAATTACCTGAGGGGTATGGGGAATGACTTTTTATTTACACGGATAAAACAAGGAGATGAAAAAGCTCTGGAAAAATTCACAAAAGAAAATTATCTCTTTTTTTGTGCTTTAGCCAACCGTTATGTCAACGATGTACAAGAGGCGGAAGATATTGTGCAGGAAGTATTGATCCGCCTGTGGGAAAACAGAAGGCACTATCAGGACATCACCTGTTTACGAAGTTTCGTATATACTATGATCCGGAATCAGTCTTTAAATCTGATCCGGAATCGCAAACGTTCAAGTCAACACTTTCATCTCCTGCCCGAAGAAGAGGAAAACAATTTTTTCAACATTCTCGTCGAGGAAGAAAGCAACCGTCTGCTTTTCAATGCGATAAATACTTTAGCTCCACAAAGTGCGGCCATCATACAACTCAGTCTTCAAGGCTTGAAAAATGAAGAAATCGCCCGGGAATTATCCATTTCCGAGAATACGGTGAAAGTTCTGAAATACCGTTCTCTGAAAAAACTCAGGCAGCTCTTGCATCATCGTATTTTCAACATACTCGCTTTTTATATCTGATTTACACAAAACAACACAGTTTCCTCCCTTTATCAGCCTCCCCAAACGATATACAGACGGTTCACAGATGCCAGGACATCTGTGAACCGTCTTCTGCAGATCCGGACTATAACTGACCGGAAGTTTTATAAATCAAGGATACCGGATTTCCCAAATCGACCTCAGCAGGAGTCTGCCAATACAAGCGCTTCTCTTCCGGTCTGTTCTTCATGAGCTTCACATTCAGAATAACAAACTGCCCGTTCGCCAAAGCACATCCCAGCTGAGGTTGTCCCTGAACCGATGCAGTCATATGTTTTACCGGAGCATCGAAATGCCAATAAAACGACACACCGTCTCCCGGAGAAGCATAATTGTAATAGTACATGTCGTTTCCTTTCATCAATAACAGGTACTTATCCGTCGACAAAACATAGGGTAAACAATCCTCATACACGAATCCGGACGGTAATTCCTGAACAGCAAGGCTACCCTCCTCATAGTACAATTCTGCTGTCGAACGTTTTAAAGTAAAGGTCTGTTGTAAGTATTTTCCTCCGGGAGTTTTAAGTATCATATAATAATATCCACCACTCCAATCCCCCCATCCTCTGAAATAGATCAACTCATGATCCCCCAAATCGTTCAGAGGAACAAAACCGTCAGGCCATCCCTTGTCGGCTTCCGGAAAAACAGCTGCATATCCGGCGTAGTTCACCCCCCAAAAATCACGGAAATCAAAAACAGCTGCCAGACGGTTACGGGGATTTGCAGCCGTTCCACGGTCGTGTACCACGGTATACCCTACCGCCTGCCAATCACAATCCAACAAATGTCCACGCACCTCTTCTTCACCGACCAGAACAGGCTCGGTAATAAAATAACCCGAATTAAACAAGGCATCGGAATACTTCAACCGGGTATACAACCGTCCATCTTTATTTTCAATGACATCCAGCCAATGCATCCAGGTTGCATTCACCGGTTCGAACTGTTCCGGGAATACTCCGTCCATAAAAGTCTCCGACAGATAAATATCGCGCAATAAAGTATTCCCGTCGATATCGATACAGCCCGGAGCTCCCTGTTGTAAAATCAGCAACGATCCCGGAGCAGTCCGGGAAAAATGCTCGGTTATCCGGACCGGACCACTACCCAATACTTCCCCGTTCGTTTCTTCGTAGACATCCGGGAAAGTCTGATTATCAAAAACACAATATATCCCTAAATCATCCATCTCGTAAGCAGTAATCATTTCCCGGACAAACCCCAGAGAAGACTGACCGTTCTTCTCAGACAAAATCATCCAGCCTTTACTTTTATAGGGAGAATCTATCCGGAGCGATTTCTGATTGCTGTATACCAATCCGTTTGCCCGGTCGGTTACCCTCAGGATCACCTGTCCCGTAGCTACAGTATCTACAATCCATTCCAGGTTAAGTTCGTCTCCGATCGTTTTACCGGCAAATGTCCACTCATATGCCAAATCGAGTTCGTCCCCGTTCCCGCTTGCAAAATGCAGAACCGGTTTATACCGGACCGTATCTCCCAGAGCTGCCCAGGGATAGGAATCCTGCCCGAAAGGTTCCACCTCGATCGTATTTACAAAACGATAATCGTTATTGCCTTTGTCGTCGTAACACCCTACAGACAGAAAAGCCAGCAGCCAATACAATAAATATATTTTATTTTTCATAGGTATCGGAATTATAAATTAATAACAAGGGATTTTATCAACCATCGGAGTCACATTATCGTCCCACATAATATTATGTTCTATGCAATACCGTTTAAATTGTAAGGTATACGCTCTGGCAACAGAAAGTTCGACCCCTTCCAGGGTATTCACCCCTGTGCACAAGATAAACTCCTCCATTTTTTTGGATGAATACTCTCCCAATATCAAGGACTCCAATTCTCCCTTCCACCATTCCGGCTTGCTCTTCACAGCGGTAAAGGTCAGTTTGGCTCTTTGTTGCCCATCCAGACCGGGCCGGAAATGCTCGTTTGCAACGATCCGCAAACCAACTGATAAAGTCTGTTCTGTCAACAAGGGATTCGAATTCATTACAGTCACTACCAGCGTATCCGTCACCCGGTCTTTCCGGAAAACCAGGTGTTCGGGAAGTTGGTAGTCAGTCGTTCCTGCAGTCGTCAGACTATCCACTACTTCCAGGCGGTAAGTCAAATCCTCTTCCGGTATATTTCCGGTCAGCTTCAAAACAAAAGCAACTTCATGAGTCGATGCTCCGGGATAATTGGCAAAAGAAATAAATGCAGTATCGGCTCCTTTTTCATTGACGAAAGACAAATACCGCGGCCCTTCGTAAAATCCGGTTGTATGATGGGTACAGGCTCCGATCACGAAGCACAGCAAACCGATAAATATGTATCTGTTCATAATTTTCACGATTAACATTAATTGATCACTTCATTATCCGGCAGAGGAAATACAAAACCATCGTCAGGCATAGATTCCAGGGGTTTTATGTTCAAACGTTTAAAATAATAATACAACTGCCCTTCCTGCATAAATTCACGCCGGGCCTCATCGATCAGTATCTTTTTAAAATCGTCGAGGCTGGAAACCGTCAGCCGTCCTTTAGTACAATCCCGGGCAACACGTACCTGATCCAGTTGTTCGATAGCGGCCTGAGTCTCTCCTTTCCGGTAAAGATATTCGGCTTGAATAAAATACATCTCGCTCACCCGGATCAGCGGAATCAAATCCTCGGTTTGCGTATATTCCAAGGTATTGTTGGTCGGTAAAATATATTTATTACAGATCCGGTCGGCTCCCGAAGTCTCTGTCAAATACTCTTTCCTCACATCTGCCTCATCGTCGAAAATACCGGGATATCCGGCCAGTACAAGTCGGTCGGAACTCGTCGTATAATAAGGCTCATAATTATCCAGGTTCAATTCGTTCGACAGGGCAAAAATCACTTCTTTATACCGTTTCCGATCATTGTTCTGTACCTCCTCCTTCTTTGACAACTGGAAACAAACTGCAGCATATTCTTCTGCATAGGCATCCAGTACTTCTTGTGCACAATGAGCGGCTTTTTCATATTCGCCCATATAATTATAAACCCTGGCCAGCTGGGCTATAACAGCGTAATAATTCATACGGAATCCCCGGTAAAGGAAAAACAAATCGGTTACCGAACTGCTCACCCAGTTATTCTTAATCCGTTTTTCAGCCACCAACATCGATTTGTCGGGTAGTGTATCGAACGGAGCTACTAAGTTTTTGGCCTGGAGCAAATCCCGTTCGACCAGCGACAAAATCTCCTGTACACTTTTATCCGGTTCGTAGGTAGAAGGATAATTCTCGAAATAAGGCATGTAATTTCCCGAAGGATTGGTCACCGGTGCCGGAGCCCAAAGCCGCAGTAAATCAAAATGCAGGAAAGCCCGTAAAGCCAGCGCCTCCCCCTGGATCATATGCTGTTCTGCCTCACCTCCTCTGAATTTAGAGGGATCCTCCCCGGTAATCCGCCCGACAATATTGTTACAGTTTGCAATCGAATTATAGGTATTCGACCAGATAACCTGAATCACCGACTTCACTGTTTCATCACGGTAAGCATAATTCTTTCCCGCGATTCCATATGCCGAATAATTCGACAATTTTTGAGTATTGTACAACTGTCCCAAAACATCAATAAATCCCCAGCTCATCTGCTGCCCGTACATCGAAGTCTGAGACATCTGGCGGTATACGCCGTTCAACGCATTCCGGTATCCCTCTCCGGTGGAAAACAAATCTTTTTCATCCACAGAATCCTCCGGAATCACATCCAGCCAATTACTGCAACCTCCCAATGGCAACAGTAAACAACAGGCTATTATCCAATGATATATTTTCATAATTCAAAATTTAAAAATTAGAAAGCAGCTTTCAGCGAAAAATTAAAACTCCGGGCATAAGGATAATTCAATCCTCTTTCCACCTTCACCGACGACCAACGGCAAACATCGTTCGCACTGATCTCAAAACGCAGCATACTCAAGCCGATCGTCTTCATCCACTTCTGCCCGGCGTCGAAATCATAGCCCAGAGAAATGGAATTCAGGGTCAATACATTGTTATCCTCGACAAAACGGGAAGTCGGACGGGTACGCATGATGCTGCCACCCACACCACTCGTCAGTTTACGGTAACGGGCTTTGTCTCCCGGTTCTTGCCAACGTTCGGAGAACACCCGTTTATCGACATTGGAGGTGTATACATTCACATCTTCTACTTTGTCACGTAAAGTGCTGTTGTATATCTGGCCGCCGGCTTCATACATAAAAGTCATATACAAACTCAGATTTTTATAAGTGGCATTCAGCCCGAAAGTACCTTGTATTTTGGGTTCCATATCTCCCAAGACCACCTGATCGTTCGTATTCCAGGTATTGGTAATGCTTCCGTCCGGGCGGATAAAAATCTCCTCTCCGGTAGCAGGATCGATTCCAAGTGAGGGAACTCCCCAAATCGACGTCTGGGATCCTCCTTCGACATATTGAGTAAACGGCTGGGTATTCGAACCGTCGAACCGGTTACTGTTGGCAAAATGGTCTTTTACCCGGTCATTGTAAGCCTTCAGACTCTCCGATATTTTCAGGATTCTATTTTCATTGTGGGCCAGGTTAGCGAAAACAGCTACAAACAGATCTTTTCGACGGACTACTTCGCTCCGGAATTCCAGTTCATATCCTTTATTTTCCACCTCTCCGATATTATCCATATAAGTGGTAAAACCTGTCGAACTCGGAATCGTCACCGAATTGACGAGATCCACCGTTTTTTTCTGATAATAAGAAGCTTTGATATAAAGCAGGCGTTTCCATAAACTCAGTTCAACACCGGCATCCCAGGTATTCGTCGTTTCCCAGGTTAGGTTTGTATTCCCCAAAGCATAGAGGGTACCGCCGAAACCGGTTTTATACCAACCGTCCGTAAACATTTTATAAGTCGTTCGGGCTACATAAGGCGGAAAATTCACTTTCCCGGTTTGTCCGTATGAAGCCCGTATTTTCAACTGGTCAATAACCGTTTGTCCTTTCATAAAACCGTAGTTATGAATATTGACACCGGTCCCCGCAGACCAGAAGGGAGCAAACCGTTTATCCGCCCCGAATTCCGAAGAACCGTCCATACGTACCGAAGCATCCAGCAAATACACATCGTTATAACTGTAATTCAGGGTCCCCAGGAAACCGATCAGCCGGGTGGAATTATCGGAACTTACCGGTTTGGAAACAATTTCTTCGGCATAATTCGGAGAACTCAAAGCCCCGGAAGGGAATCCCCGGTAAGAAGCCGAAATATTATCGGTTTTGGCAGAGCGGGCATTCACCCCCAACAATAAATTGATATGGTGTTTTTCGACAGAACGGTTATAAGACAGGGTTGAACTCAGATCCCAGTAGAACTCATTTCCCCGGCTGGTATTCAATTCGCCGGAAGAAGGATTTTCTGCAGTCTGGGGAGTTGTATTTTTCGAAGACAACGGATCCAGAAAACGTTTCGTATCGGTAATCTTACGCGTCAGGCTGAATTGAGTTTTCCATAACAAACCGGTAGTTATATTCCAGTTGATACCCAGATTATCGACAAACTCTTCATATTTGGATTTATCGAAATTGGATAAAGTCGCCTCATAAAGAGGATTAGGGCGTTTTTCATTCTTTCCGTCCCAATTGGGCAGATTTTCCAGATAGTTCCCCTCGTCGTCCTTATAAGGATCGTAAGGCTGACAACCGGTATAGTCGGAAAAAGCCCCGTAAGGAGACTCCTGCGAACGGGTATTGGTATAAGTGACCATATTTTTGAGCTGGAATGAACCGATCCGGTAATCCAGATATACGCCGGCTCCCACCCGGTTCCGGAAAGACTCTTTCATCACCCCGTCTTCATTATTGTAGCTCAATTGTATGCCGAAACGGAAATTATCCGATCCGCCGTCGACGCTCAGGCTGTGTTTGTGATTGAAAGAGGTCTGTAACGGTTTCGATAACCAGTAAGTATCCACCCCTCTGGTAATGGAAGCCAATTTAGCGTAATATTGTTGTTCGGCTCCCAAAGGATTATCTTTAGCCAGATCTTCGAATACTCCGGCCGCCACTTCCGTTTCGAGTTTCTCGCGTGCATTCATCAGGTTATAATCCGACAGATCGGGTACCGTGACATCCCCTGTAAAATTATAGGACACATTCAACTTACCCATCTGAGGAGCCACCGTCGTAATCACCACCACACCGTTGGCAGCCCTGGAACCATACAGAGCCGTAGCCGCAGCATCTTTCAATATGGTAATACTTTCAATACGGTTAGGATCCATATCGTATAACTGTTCCACACTGATCTGAAAACCATCCATGATGAAGGTCGGTAAGTTGGGATTATCCTTCAGAGCCGATTTCGTCAAAGGATCACGGTCCAATTCCTTTACACCGCTGATACCCGACCTTCCCCGCACATACATTTCGGGCAGTGCATTCGGATCGGACCCCCAATCGTTATTGGTTTGAATACGGAATGAAGGATCGAAAGCCTGTAATGCCTTGATGACATTCGATTTCGAAACGGACATCAATTCATCTTTGGTCACTGTAACCGAATTTCCGGTAAAACTTGTTTTACGGACATTCCCGTACCCGGTCACCACGACTTCTTTCATCTCTTTGATATCCGGTTCAAGCGAAACCAATATTTCCGTTTGTCCCTTTTTCAGGTTTACAAGCCTCGTTTCCATCCCTACAAACGATACCAGTAAAGTAACCGTATCCCTTTCCAGGACTTCCATCGTAAATTTCCCGTGTGAATCAGTGACTACTCCGTAGGATGTCCCCTTCAATAAAACCGTAGCTCCCGGTAAAGCCAGGTTATTTTCATCGGTCACCTTTCCTCTGACCACCTGTACATTCACCCGGGAGTCCTGCCGTTGTTTTTCCGGCCGGATAATAATGACCTCATTCTCCACTTCATAGGTGAGATCCGTATTTTGCAGTAATTGTCCTAGAAAATCTTCGACTTCCGCATCTTTCACATCTATATCTCTTTTGCCATATCTGTTTACTTCCTCTACCCGGTATAAAAAACGGTAACCGGACTTTTCCCGGACCTCTTTTAAAACCTCGTCAATTGTAACCCCCTGCCTTTTTGCAGTAATACGCGTCTGAGAATAAGCTTTTGCCTGGATGGAAAACACCAACACCAGTACCAGTAAAATCCCCGCCTTTTCCAGAGAGAAATTTAACTGCAGCAAAATACTTTTCAGTAAAAAATTTCGCTTTTTTTTCATAATTTTACATGCTTAGTAGTTAATGATAGTAACGACACCCCGTTAATTGCTGAGTTCTTACGGAAGATTATCCCCAATAATCTTCCGTTTTTCGATATATAGAACACATCAATCCAAGAAAGGGATGAATAAAAAAGATACTTTTTTAAGATAATTTTCACATTATTGCCTTTTCCGTTTCAGCCGGAATCCTATCGCCCCTCCCAAGACGAGTAAAGGAATCAGGCCGATAAAAAGACCTTTTATCCATCCGATATCGGCAATATCGAGATAATGGGTATCGTCCGTAGGAGATGGACGGCTATTATCCACCGGGAATTGCTGATAAGTCATATAATGCAACATCTCCATGAATAACCCGAAATTATTCAGTCGGACATCGTCTTTCCGTAAAGCCAGTCCTTCGGTACTGAACCAATCGGCATCCCCGGAAACGATAATACGTTGTTCTTCTCCTCCCAGCTGCCGTTTCAAAGCCAGCATAAGCGTATCCCCGGCATATTCCACGATAGGTACCCCCTGAAATCCGTAGCCTGCATTGAACGACAAAGCCGTAGTACCCGGAAAAGCGACTTGGTATTGCCGGGCTAAAAGCCCTGCACCGACTCCGGTTTGTTGTGCCCCGGATTCAGCGATATCACCGACAATAAAATCTTCCTCCCAGTCGGCCTCCTCATGTTGCAGGATTATTCCTTCCTTAAAGCCGATTCCCAGATTTTTCACCAACCCGTTCATCAATTCTTGTTTACCCGGTTCACCGGTAATGATCAGATTACCTCCTTTAGCTATATATGAATCCAGTAATCCCTGTTCCTGAGGGGACAATCTTTTTTCAGGAGCCGCAATCACCAGAATATCGATATCTTCGGGAATAACCGTCCGGCCGGTCAAATTCAGGGTATCTACATCAAACCCCTGATTCACTAAAGCATTCCGGCCGTTTCTTTGAATCAGTGAATATAATCCACCTTTATCATTCCAATACAAGCTCCGCTCCCCGTGTCCGGTCAGAAAAACTATTCTGGAAGCATCGGTCACCAACCGTTTCAAGGCCACCGTAATCTCTGTTTCCCTGGGGCGGATATCCATGCCGTCGTAAAAACGCAGAAAAGATTTCCGGCCGTTCGCCCGTTCCAGTAGATAAATCATCCGGTTTCCTTCGGAGGTCAGATCGATCTGCCGGTGAATTTCTTCCGGAGACAGAAAAAATTCCGGATCCAGGTCCTCGTCATCACATATTTTCAGCATTTGTTCCCTCAAAGGTAAAGAAGCCGTAGCCCCACGGAAACGGCTATGATCGGTGCTATCATAAAAATAGACATATTTCAAGCGGGTATCGGGTTTAAAACGTAGAAAAGGTTTCAATTCCCGGAGGTTCGACATTTGATTCTCCGGCATCCCTGCCGGAGCACTTTTATCCAATAAATTGACATACATGGTAATAGTCAGCTGATCGTCGATCAGATTCATGACCCGTTGGCCTTCGCGGGTGATGGTATTGTGTTCGGTTTCCGTCGTATCATAATAACACATGAACATCGGTTTCGAAGTCAGGTATCCGATTCCCAGAGCGATACAAACCACTCCCCCGTAACGTGCCCACCGCCACCACCAGGAATAATGCTGCTTGGTCGATTGCAATTTCAAAACAGACAAGGTCAAAAATAATCCGATCACCACCCCAAAGTACACGACATCTTCACTGCATATCAGTCCTGCCGTAAACGTTTTGGCCCGTCCCGACAAAGACAGCCACCAGGTAATCTCCTGTACGACAGGAATATCCTGCCAAAGTCCGCCTACAAAATTCAAGCAGGTAAGTATCACCAGTGTACCGACCGCTGCCACGATCTGGTAAGAAGTCAGGGTAGACATAAAGAGACCGATAGCCGAATAAGCACACAAAACCAGATAAATACCGAGCAACCCGGACAATATCAGCGGAATATCGAGGTTTTTCACAAAAATAAAAGCAAACACCACCTGCAGGAGCAAAATTACCAGCATCAATCCGCCGTACAACATCATAGCAAGAAATTTCCCCCCGATAATCTGAAAATTAGTTACCGGCGAAGAATATAATAACTTGATAGAACCGGAACTATATTCCCGGCTCATCAATGCCATTGTCAGTAAAGGAATATACAGATACAGATTATTCAGCACCTTGAAGAACGAACCGCTATCCCCCAACAATAAAATCACTGTCTGGAAAGGAATCTGCCCCCGTCCCAAAGCTTTATTCTGCAATTGATAGCTAAAAGTATCACAAAATGCCATTCCGGCCTGAAAAGCAAAAATGATCAGGATCAGCCAGGCTATCGGTGAATAGAAAAACAAACGAAGTTCTGTCTGTGCTATTCTAAAAATCGTTTTCATTTGAACTTTCTTTTAATCTTAATTTCTTTTTCTTCTGTAGTGAACCACTCCATAAGCCAGGGCCAAAAGACCGGGCAGCAATCCCATGGTTCCGAATTTCAGCCAGGGCATATCCTTCCGTCCCAAATACAATTCGTTGTCACGGGGAGGTATACTGGGGAGCAATACCGGAAATTCATCCCGGGCCAACCAGCGGAAAGATTCGGTAGCCAGAGTGAAATTAGCAGTCTTAACTCCCTGCCGGGCCCGGGTCAGCTCTGCATTACTGATACAATCGGCATCCCCGGCAACTAAAATCCGCTGTTCTTTATCCCCGACCTTACGGTCCAGGGCGACAATGACAGGCAGTACTTTCCCTTCGGCCGGGCCCGGATGATTCAGACCCTTCAAAGCATCTTCTGCATACAACCGGTTCACTTGCCAACTGATGGAATCCCCCACACAGGCAACAGGTGTTATCCCGAAGCCCTTTTTCTGTATTTCCAGACCTGTACAACCAGGTAAAGCAAAACAAAAACCATATTGCCGCATTTTCTGGAAAACCGGGAACTTTTCATCCCCCTCCGGATCCATTCCGGCAATTGTCAAAGAAGGTAAATATCCTTCCCTGGCCTGTAACAGCATCCCATTCCGGAATCTCACCCCAATCAATTCTGCCAACGGATTTATAAATTCCTGCGTACCCGGTTCACCCAGCAAAAACAAATTTCCCCCGCGTTCAATATATTCGCAGATCATCCGGAAATCTCCCTCCGGGATCTTACTTCTTACATCGGCTATTACTAAAATATCCACTTCATCCGGAATTCTCTCCTTTCCGGAAAGAGAGAAATCTTCCACATCGAACCCTTGATTGATCAAAGCACTCCGCAAAGACAGCTCAGAGGAAAAAAAACTATAATCCATTTCTCTCTTATTCGTACTATTCCGTTCGCCGTATCCGGTCAGAAAACACAATTTGGGCGGTTTTACCAACAACCTTTTCAGAGCAGCAGTCATCTCCTGCTCACTGGGGAATACATACATATCTTTATACACCCGTAACCAGGTCTTCCGTTCACCGTTCCATTCCACCTGGCGGACAAAATGATTCGATTCTCCGCTCAGATCGATTTTCCGGCGAATCTCTTCCGGCGTCAGAAACATACCGAAATCCAAGCCCTTAGCCTGGCAGATTTTTTCAGCCCTTTCCCGGTCCGACAACCCGGGATACAATTCGTCCAGATATTTATATCCGGCATAATCATAATAATACACATAATCCAGTTTCAAATTCCGCTTAAAGCGGGCATAAGGGCGGAAACGTTCGAAATCCTTTTTATGTGCCGCTGGCAGCCCACTCTCATAATTGGCATCCAATAAATTCACATATGTAGTGATCTTCAGTTCTCCTTTCAATTGCCGGAGTAAATCCTGTGAAAGAACAGAAATAGTATTACTCTGCGTAGCGGTCGTATCCCAATACCAGGTAAGAAAAGGACGTGACGAAACATAACTGAGCACAACGACTCCTACTGCCAATCCCGTTAATTTCAGTATTTTTTTCCTCCCCGGCTGCTTTTCTCTTACCGCCTGTAAACGCCAGACCGAAAGTAAGAGAAAAGCAGCGATCACCACCAAAAAGTAAATTAAGTTTTCCGTATTGATCATGCCGGCGACAAAAAGGCCTACCCTACCGTTCAAAGCCAGCCAATAAGTAATATCCCGGACCAAAGGTATCTCCTGTCCCACTCCGCCGATAAAATTCAAAAAAGATAAAAAAGCCAGAGTTCCGATAGCAGCCACTACCTGATAGGAAGTGAGGCAGGACATAAACAGCCCGATGACAGCATAAGCACAAATCAGCAGATACATACCCAAAAAATTCGAAAAAATCAGCGTACCGTCCATATGCCCGATCGTCAAAGCCCCCAGACCGACATATACTAAAATCACCCCCAGCAAAACGGCACAATAAATCATAACCGACAAGTATTTTCCCAGGATAATCTGGGCACTAGTCACCGGAGAAGAATACAATAGCTTTATAGAGCCGCTGCTGAATTCCCGGCTCATCAGTCCCATGGTCAGCAAAGGAATATAAAAATACAAGTGTTCCAGCATCACCGGGAAAATACCTTTTCCGCTCGTAAACACACTACCCGTCAGAGCCTGAACCTCATATCCTAAAGATTGGCTCTTTATCGCCGGCCAGATCACGTCACAAAACGAAAACCCACATTGTACGGCAAATACCACCAAAATCAACCAGGCTACAGGAGAATAAAAAATAACCCTCAATTCTGTCCGGGCGATTTGGTAAACTATATTGAAATCTTTGAGCCTCATATCATTTACTATTCTTAGATAAACGTGCAAAAATGGTATCCAGCGATTCCCGCTCCAGGCAAATTTCTTCCAATTGCCATCCTTTCTCTACACTCCGGGCAATGACCTGTTGTGTAATACCGGCCGGAGCTGTGAAATATACGCGATACTCCCTGAGGGTCAACGGTTCGACTTCCGAAATGCCATCGATATTTTTCAATTCTTCCGGAGCCGGCGGATTACCGAAAGTCACCAAAAAAGAACAAGGTTCTACATAATTATTAAATTCTTCCATCGTACCCGAAAAAATCATATGACCGTGTTCTATCATTTTGATCTTATCACAGGTGGCCTGTACTTCCGACAAGATATGGGTAGAAAGCATAACTGCCCGTTCAGCAGCGATCTCCTTAATCAGGTGTCTGACCTCTACGATCTGCACCGGATCGAGCCCGTTAGTCGGTTCGTCCAGTACCACAAAGCGCGGATTATGAACGATTGCCTGTGCAATTCCCACCCGTTGCTGATAACCCCCGGACAAATTTCCGATCAACCGCTTTTTAAAATGTGTAATGCCGCATTTAGCTTCGGCCGTATCTACTGCCTGCCGGATTTCCCGGGCGTCCATCAGCCGCAGACGGGCACAATAAGTCAGGTATTCATCAACGGATAATTCCGGATATAAAGGTGGCCGTTGCGGTAAAAAACCGATATACTTCTTGGCCTCTACCGGATCGGTCCTCAAATTGATACCGTTGATAAAAACCTCCCCTTCGGTCTGATTCAAAACCCCACAGATAATATTCATCGTCGTCGATTTACCTGCTCCGTTAGAACCCAATAACCCCAAAATCCCCCTCTGACTGATTTCGAAATTAATGTCTTGAATAGCCCACTGTGTTGCATAACGATGCGATAAGTGCCGGGCTTCTACGATTGTTTCTCCCATAAATAAGCTGATTATTTTAGTTAAGTTAAGACATGAAAAAAGCCGGGTAAGCCGCTTTCTCACCCCCATTCATCATTATATCAGGTAATTGTTATATTATTTGAACTACGACAGTGCGACCGGTCACCAGAAACCGTATATTAGTGGCTTTTTCCAACATCCGCAAAGCGACGGAAAAGTCATCGTACCTCTCCAAATCTCCGGTAAAATGAAAATTTTTGAGTTCCTCGTTTTGATAAAAAACAGAAATATTATACCACCGGGCCAGACTGTTCAAAATATTTTCCAGAGGTTCATCTTCAAAAATAAATTTACCGTCCTTCCAAGCCGAAAAATAGTTTGCATTCACCTCTATTTTGTGAAATCTCCGATGCCGTAAGTCACAGACTGCCTGTTGATCAGGTGCCAGTTCCAAAGCTTCCTTCCCCATCATAACCCTGACTTTTCCACAATTCAGCGTCGTTTTTACCACCTCATCCCCCGAATAAGCCTGCACATTGAACTCTGTCCCCAATACCTCTACTTTCAATTTATCGTATACATTCACGATAAAAGGATGCAAGCTATCTTTTTCCACTTTAAAATAAGCCTCTCCTTTTAAACTGACCTGCCGGGTCTGCCCCGTAAATACGACCGGAAAACGAATTTCCGAATCAGCATTCATCCACACATAGCTCCCATCCGGTAGCCGAACTTCATATTCCCCACCACGGGGTACAACGATCGTATTGTACTTGATTTCGGCCTGTTCTGCGGCCTGTAAATCTTGCAGACAATATTCCGCCAACAGACCGGTATTCTTTACAGTCACCGATTCATCCACCTGAATTTCCTGGTTCAGGGAATCCTGCAAAATAATCTGTTTGCCTTCGTTCGTAATCAGAACTGCTTTCGAAGATCCCGGATGAATGGACTGGACCAATAAGTCTGAAGGCTGCAAACGGCTATACCGGTTATACACCAGTAAAGTCCCGACACCGATCAATAACAGCAGACAGGCTACCACCCGGTAACGGGTGAAGAAACGGCGTTTTCGTACAGGAACGTCAGCAATCTGTTCCCGAAGTTTATGCCACACTCCGTCTACATCCAATCCGTCCACATATAAATTTCTCTTTTGCAACTCGGCCTGGTTCCTGATTTTTGCATAAAGACGGGCATGCTCCTCTTGTAAGCTCCAAGCTTCCAGTTCTGCCTGCTCTTCAGCGGTGATAATACCTAACCACTGTCTTCTGATCAGATCTGCCATCCGGTATTCTTCCTGATACTCCATTTCATTGTACATTCAAGATTCTGTCCTAAGAACACACAAAGATTGTAAAAGGATGAATGGGAATCATTTTTTTTATTTTTTCCGGAATAAAATATACAACAACACGGGGAAATAACCTTTCAGGGAATTTTTCAACATTTTCAGTGCGTTGTATTTCAGGGTTTTTACAGTAGTAACTGCGATTCCCAATATTTCCGAGATTTCTTTATTTTGCTTTCCCTCGAGAGCCAGCCGCATAATTTTTCCACTTTGTACAGGTAATTCCGCAATTGCATTAGAGATCAAGCGATATGTTTCTTCCTGTATCAGTTGTTCTTGAAAAGAAAGTTGCTTATCAGGCAGTTCGATCTGGGAAAAATCGATCGTTTTCTTTTTATCTCTCAGGTAATTATAACAAAGATTACGCACTGCAACGTAAAGAAAAGTCCTGAAATCCGGTATTTTGTCATATTCCGCCTTTTTTTCCCATAAACGGATAAAAACATCCTGTACAATATCCTCTGCCACTTCCCTGTTAGCGACCAATTTTCCGGCAATCACACACATAGAGGGATAATACTGCCGAAATAATGCCTCAAAAGCACTCAAATTCCCACACTTGATATCTTCAAAAAGGATTTCTTTATTCATTCACGTTGCACAACTTTTACCGACGAAGCTAAAAATAATAATCAATTTCAGACCTCAGGATATTTAAAACCACGGTATCAGCACTGAAAGTCTCCTTAGGATCACTTCCGTAAAACCGAACAAATATAATTACTTTTTTCTTATTGAAAAGCAAAAAATATTCGTTTCTTCAGGCTATTCACATTCCATCACACTGATTACAAACCACTTAACCAAACAAACTTCTATTTATTTTTAAGCGTTCATTCATTTCCCCGACCGTTTCTATCCACCGGATAAATATTGATGCAAAAAGTATATCTTTGCATTCAGATAAAATAACAAAATCGTATGGTATCGAGAAATCTGACCCAGGAGGAAATCACCCGGCTGCAAGCACAAGGCTGCAGTTCGACAGATTGGCAACGTGTAAAAGTTGCTTCCGGATTTAAAACCGATTATATACAAAATGTCCGTTTTTCAGGAGATATCGAACTAGGCATATTCGATTACGAGTTCATTTTAGAGGGAGGACTCCCCAGACATGCCGGTTTGTTCAATGTCACCTTACACAACTGTCGGGTGGGTAATAATGTCCTGATCGAAAATATCCCCAATTATATCGCCAACTACCGGATCGGAGAAAATTGTTTTATACAGAATGCCAATCTGATCGTAACGGAAGGACGTTCGTCCTTTGGAAACGGAACTTTAGTGGCTGTATTGAATGAAACCGGAGGACGGGAAGTGCCTATTTTCAATGAATTATCGGCCCATCTGGCTTATATTATCGCCCTATACCGCCATTTCCCTGTCCTGACCGAGCGTCTCAAGGCACTGATCGAACGATATACCGAGCAAGTGTCCTCGACAGAAGGAAAAATCGGTAATCACGTACGAATCATCAACACCGGAACGATCCGTAACGTCTGCATAGGCGATTACACGACCATCGAAGGTACATCCCGTTTGAAAAACGGTTCCATCAACAGTAATGCAGAAGCACCGGTATTTATCGGTCATAATGTGATGGCTGAAGATTTCATTTTTTCTTCGGGCACCTGTATCAACGACGGAGCAGCTTTAGTACGGTGTTTCATCGGGCAAGCCTGTCATTTAGGCCATCTGTTCTCAGCTCATGATTCTCTATTCTTCAGCAATTGCCAGGGAGAAAACGGAGAGGCTTGTGCCGTATTTGCCGGTCCTTATACGGTGACCATGCATAAATCCAGTCTGTTGATCGCCGGTATGTTCTCTTTTCTGAATGCCGGTAGTGGTTCAAACCAAAGCAATCATCTTTATAAATTGGGACCCATCCACCAAGGTATCGTCGAACGCGGTTCGAAAACAACCAGTGATTCTTATATACTCTGGCCGGCGAAAATCGGGGCTTTTTCTTTGATTATGGGGCGACATGTCAGCCATCCGGATACTTCGGACCTGCCTTTTTCCTATCTGATCGAACAAAATAACCAGACTTATCTGGTACCGGCAGTCAATCTAAGGAGTGTCGGTACGATCCGGGATGCTCAGAAATGGCCCAAACGTGACAAACGCAAAGACAGCCATCAACTCGATTATATCAATTTTAACCTGCTCAGTCCCTATACCATTCAGAAAATGCTGAGCGGTATAGAAGTACTCCGCACCCTGCAACAGGTGTCCGGTGAAACTTCGGAAGAATATTCATACCAAAGTGCACACATCAAAAGTAATTCCCTGAAAAAAGGTATCCAATATTATTCCATGGCTATCAACAAATTTCTAGGGAACTCGATCATTAAAAGGCTGGAAAACCTGACATTTCACAACAACGAAGAGATCCGCCAGCGCCTGGCCCCTACCCGGACAGAAGGTAGCGGCGAATGGGTAGACCTTTCCGGTCTGATCGTCCCCCAACAAGGGATCATCCGCCTGATCCGCCGGATAGAAAACGGAGAGATCGAATCTGTCGGACAGATCACGGATACTTTCCGCCAACTTCATGCCGACTATTATCAACTCGAATGGACCTGGGCTTGGGAAGTCATGCAACCCTGGTACCGGGTCACACCTGAAAGTATCACAGCCGGGGATGTGATCCGGATAGTGAATACCTGGAAAGAAGCTGTGGTCAATCTCGATAAAATGCTTTATGAAGATGCGAAAAAAGAATTTTCCATGACAGCTCAAACCGGTTTCGGAGCCGACGGTAATCAAAAACAAAAGAAGATCGATTTCGAACAGGTACGGGGAGCTTTTGAAAATAATCCTTTCGTGGAAACCGTCCAGGAACACATAAAGGCAAAAACCGCTTTAGGTGATGAATTGATCGAACGATTAAAAAATATTTAAAAATAATTGGATATAAACTAAAAATTATATTTCTTTGTAAAGCCGGATACAAGAGGTATCGGCATTTTTTTATTTCATGTAGCGTTTTCAAAAGCGCCTTAGAATCAAGAAACTGGTAATTTCAATTGTGATTCATTTACAACAACTAAGGCGGATATTGACAACGCTCGCGTAGTGAGTACGTATATAAATATACATATTCTAAGCGTGAGCTTGTCTTACCCGGTTGTTGTGGAATACCAGTTCCCTTGATTCCGGGTATGTGCAAGTTCCACGCTTATTTTTTTATTAAAAAGTACGCAAAACTTGCCTGTCCCCTATTATATAGCGGAGTTCCAAAAACCCAGCAGGCAGTCGGCAAATCAATCGTTTCTTTCCAGACTTTCGGTTACCGGCTGTTTTTTATGAAAATCCACCTTTTTATCCTATCTTTGCGTGAAACAAATCAAATCTGGGAAATTATGTCAGAATGTATAGAACATCCGGAGAATGCTCCGGAATATGAAGGATTAAAGGTGAACAAAGGCATCGAGCAGCCCGATCCCATGAATCCCAATATTGCTGCGCGCCTGAAAAATATACGGAGGCAAACCCTGACCACCGACGATTATGTCGAAGGTATTCTGAAAGGAAACATCAACATCCTAAGCCAGGCGATCACGCTGGTAGAAAGTGCCAAACCCGAGCACCAGGCCGTTGCCCAGGAAGTGATCAACCGTTGCCTGCCCTCCTCCGGACGGTCTGTACGGATCGGTATCACGGGTGTACCGGGAGCCGGCAAGAGTACTTTCATCGAAAGTTTCGGAAAATATCTCACCGGCCAGGGACATAAAATCGCTGTATTGGCCATCGACCCGAGTAGTGAACGGTCGAAAGGAAGTATCCTGGGCGACAAGACCCGTATGGAAGAGCTTGCCTGTGACCCTCATGCTTACATTCGGCCTTCCCCGTCAGCAGGTTCCTTAGGTGGTGTCGCCCGGAAAACCCGCGAAGCCATGATCCTTTGTGAAACAGCCGGCTTCGACATCATCCTCATCGAGACGGTCGGTGTAGGCCAAAGCGAAACAGCCGTACACTCGATGGTCGACTTTTTCCTGCTGGTACAAATTGCCGGAGCCGGAGACGAGCTTCAGGGCATCAAACGGGGAATCATGGAAATGGCCGACAGCATCATTATCAACAAAGCCGACGGGAACAACATTCAACGGGCAGAACTAGCTAAAGCGCAGCTCCAGACCGCCCTGCACTTTTTCCCGCCCCACGAATCCGGCGTCATGCCCAAAGTCATGACTTGTTCCGCTTATGAACGCACCGGTATCGATGCTATTTGGGAAAATATCCTGCACTATTGCAGTGAAACTCAACAAAACGGTTATTTCGATGTCCGCCGTGCCGAACAATCCAAATACTGGATGTACGAAACCATCGACGAACAATTACGCAACCATTTCTATCAAAGCCAAAAGGAAAATTTAAAAATAGCAGAAAAACAGGTCATGAGTAATCAGGTCAGCTCCTTTGCCGTTGCTTTCGAACTGTTGGACAACTATTTCAATACAAACAAATAGAGGAGCGCTATCCCGATTACCGAGACTGCCCGAAAAGTCGAATCTATGACTTTTCGTAATTAGCATCTTATTCAAAAATCGGCCCCCTGCTGATTGGTGGAACTGAAACTACTGACCTATCTATCAGAACTGCAGATTCGCCAATCAGCATACTGAAAAAAGTAAACTTAGCAAAGTGAATACAAACCTTTCGAACCAAATATGAAAAGCTGTCTGTTCATCTTTATTTTTGCAAGCCTTTGGGGCAGTTGCCGAAATCGATATCCTTCAGAAAGAATGCTGAATCAAGCTGCACAATTGATTTATTCCTCCCCTCAACAAGCTTTGAAGCTGCTGGATTCCATTTCCCAAAAAATATTAAAACGGAATGCCCGTCACAACCTATATTTATTAAAAGTTCATGCTGCTTACGAAGCCTATCAGGATATCTCGGTATATCCTCCCCTTTCTAATACAGCCCGATATTTTCAGCAACAGGGTGATTCAACCAAAGCAGGGTGGGCCTATTTATTTACGGGTATCATGGACAGCAAGAACGGTTATTATGAAAAAGCCTCTATCAACCTGTCGGAAGCAAAAGAGAATGCACCACGACAAGACAGTATGCTCTTATTTCAAATTCATTATCACCTCGGAGAGCTATATAAACTTCGCCGTGACCAACAAGCGAGTATCGAATCTTACCAAAAAGCCATAGAATATCACTCTCCCCAGAATAAATACAGCAATTATGAAATGGGCGACTGTCTGCTCAACACCAGACAATATGCAGCAGCCCGGACATATTATAAAAAGGCCGAGCTAAACGCTTTGAATTTACAGGATTCGGTAAATGTGGCTTACCTCATGTTGCAGATCGGTATTTCTTATTCGAACACACAAAATACAGCGAATGCAATTCTTTACACGCATAATGCCTTAAAATATGATCCGAATCCGGAGTTTCAGAAACAGGGTTATCTCCTTTTAAGTGAAATTTATCTACATCGCCAACAGCTGGATTCTGCCAGGTATTATCTGAAAAAGGCATCCGTGTCAACGGACGATTCGGAAAAATTACAAGCCCAATATTATAAACAACTATACCAAATTGCCGAGTTAAAGAAAGACTATCAGTCGGCATTAAATCATTATAAGAAATATACAACCTATATTACAGATTACCAACTAAACAAGACCGAAGAACGCATCGACAATATCGTCAACCGCCACCACCAAAAGAAATGGCAACGCGAAAACCGCAGGCTGGTCCGCCAGCGCATGCTATTGGTCAACGGTAGCCTCGTTCTGGCTTTACTTTTTATACTACTAGCCACTTATATCGGTATCTTATTGAAAAAAAGACGGGAAAAATACCTGAACGCCTGCCAAATGATCGAAACTCTACAGCATTTATGCCAAGAACAAAACCGATGTCAGGATAAATTTAAAGAACTGTTGCTGAATAAATTGGAAGTATCCAAAAAATTAGCTTTTATTTCAAGCTATCCCCATGACAAGCATCAGGCATTTTTAAAAATGTATAATGAAATTCTGGGAGACATCGGACAGACCGATTTAAACTGGGATGAACTCTATTTCACCATAAATTATTTATACAACAATTTCCAGCAAAAATTGAAGGATAAGTTTCCTTCCCTGAACGAAAAAGAAATTCAATTGTGTTGTCTGATCCGAGGTGGTTTCAAAACCGATGAAATCGCTTTTGTCATCCGGCAAAGTGTCTATTCAATCCACAAACGGAAAACGGCTATCCGGAAAAAATTGGGTATGGACGAACGGGCCGATATCTTAACAATAATACTCTCCTTACTGGACAATTCATAGAAGAAAAAGCAGGATAAATACGACCTTACAATTCAATTTCATTTTTTTACCAAATTTACAAACCTGTCCAATCACAACAAACTGATTTACAGACACACATTTTTCTGTTTTACAATTACAAAAACACAAATTACAAATACAGAATCCACAAAATAAGATAAGGCACCTACATACCAGATTACACCATTTAGAATTTGTATTTAATAGAATTTTGGCAGTTAATATATGTTTACCCTAAATGTATCACTGAATTGCAAACCGACTCTGATCCGGGAAAGATCATTCTCCCCCGGGAAATCCATACATATCTTCGTTAAAATCCATACATATCTTTTTTAAAATTCGTCCGTATCTTTTTGGAAAAACATACGGGAGAAAATCCGGAAACATACGCCCGAATGAAACAAAAGGACGAATATCCTGAAATCACTCACCGAAACCCTACAGCAGGAATATACGGCAAGCAGTACTCCTATCATTTACCTATAAAACAGACTGCCCCCGTTTAGATTCCCGAATAACAAGTCTCCAGTTTCCACCCCTTATAAACGAATTATCACCTTTTACCAATTTTTCTTAATACTATTTTTATAACAAACTCACAATCAGTGTATAAAAAAACAACATTACAATTAGAAACAAGAGGTATATTAATTGAATCCTTAATTTATTCTATAATTTTAATC
Organism: Odoribacter sp. N54.MGS-14; assembly: GCF_000980295.1. Taxonomy (NCBI): domain Bacteria; kingdom Pseudomonadati; phylum Bacteroidota; class Bacteroidia; order Bacteroidales; family Odoribacteraceae; genus Odoribacter; species Odoribacter sp. N54.MGS-14. Next base: position 86,951 of record NZ_LARL01000004.1, read on the forward strand.
CATCAATTTTAATTTTTAAAACTATGAATAAACTATTAAAATATATTAGTATAATTTTATTATTTTTTTCTTGTGAAGAAAAAATAATAGAAAAAGAAGATCTTCCTTCAACTAAAGGCTGTTCCCAACAGAATTCCTATGAAATTATAGACGGTATTCTACATTTCAAATCTCCCGAAGCAATGAGTACATTAGTAAATGTGTTAGAAAAAATGTCTGATGAGGAATTTTTTGCATGGGAAAAAACAAATAATTTTTATTCGTTATATCATGCAATTTCAAATGCAGAGGAAGATATTTTTTCTGATAGTGTATCTTTTGAAAAGAAATTAAAACAATACGAAAATTTAGTGTATTTAGATGAAAATGAAACAATTCAAGCCAAAGTACCCTCTCGATTATATCAACTAATTTGTAATAATGAGGGATATTTTTTCATCAATAAATATAAACATCAAGTGATTTCAGATGAAATTATTACTAAAGACAATCAACTTAGGAACATAGAAAGCAGAAAATATATTGTTAACAACTCTCCCCAAACACGAACAAAACAAGAACCAAGATACCCCATAGCTTCTTCAACATATACAGGTAATAAACGACGTGTACATGTTACAGTATTATATATTCGAGAAATTGTTCGAAATACTAACGGAGAATGGGTTGGAAAGCAAATATTACAATTAGAATCTACATCATACAAAAGAGTATTAGGAAGATATAAAAGGTACAAAACAGTCCATTCTGTAGATGTTCTTGGTTTTTATTGCTCAAAAGGAGTTTATAAGAAAGAAGACGGAAATTACTCCACACGCAATGTAAGATTCGAGGGCTTAGGAGGTGGAGGTTCTGTTGGAGAAAAAAAGACTATGACAATGAACTATTTTTTATCTCCCTCAAATTTATGGATTCCAGAAAAATATATTTCCATTAATGAAAAAGATATAAGTTTTGTACAAACTAGAGTTAGTACTCGTGGTACAGGTAATAGCGGGACTGTTGTTGTTTATACAAGAGATTCATTTATTTCTTTGCCCTTTATTATTCCTACCACAGGAACCCCACAAATTATAAGGCCTTTAATAACAGAAAATTTTGGAGAATGATGAAAAAATGCTCAGTAATTACCGGTATGATTTTAGCAAGCCTTTTACTGTTTATGAACAGTTGCGAGAAAGATTACCTGAATGCGGAAGAGATTAGTTATTCGTTGACCGTTTCGGATACCGTTTATCTGAATGAACCTGTAACCATCAAGGGAGTGATCAACCAGGACTTAGATATCAGAGTCTATTGGGAAAACTGGAATAATGATCATTTGATCGGCGTGCTCAAACCGTACCGGGACTCTATTGTCTGGATACCGGAAAACATAAAAGAAGGGCCAGCCAATCTGTTGACACAAATCGCTTATAAAAGTGGAAGAAAGAACCAAACGAACCTCATGGGCGGGAAAAATATCGTGATTAAAAAAAGATAACATTCAGAATCACGGAAAGCTTCACCACGTCATCAGCACAAATCCCTTCCCGGATAGCTTGTTCTATCAATAACAGGCATACCTGGATGGGATTTACGTATAAATAAGGAATCAGGCCAATAGTTCCCTCTCCTGGGAAAATTCCGGGAAATCGTCCAGAAAACAGAAGTCGTTTTCCTGATTCATATAACCGCAAAAATGGCGAACCCCATTGGTAATGGCTACATAGGGAGCTGCCAGTGTCAGATTATAGCGAAACACCTGGTCGAACACTTTTTGGGTAAGTGCCACAGCAGGCGCTTTACATTCGACCAGCAGCCAAGGATTACCGCTCCGGTCGAAAACCACGATATCGAAACGCCTTTTCAGGCCATACAGTTCAATTTCTCTTTCGACGGCAACCCGGGAGATCGCATATCCTTTCTTTTCTACCAGATAATGCACCACATGTTGCCGTACCCATTCTTCAGGCGTCAGGACCACATACTTCTTCCGGACGATATCGAATATCATCACCGTCCCGTTTTGCTTTTTCACCTTATAATCGAATCCCGGTAACGAAAGCTCTAACATATCCTTCACTATTTTTCTCCTCGCTTTATTTTCGCCTTTAGCTTATAGCCTATGACTTTTTCACCTCCAACAAACTACTATCTCCATAACTCAAAAACCGGAAATCATGAGTCAGCGCGTAATCATAAATTTTGTGCCAATCCTCTCCGACGGCCGCACCGACCAATAACAACAGGGTACTTTGGGGTTGATGGAAATTAGTGAACATGGCATCGATCACCCGATAGCGGTACCCGGGAACAATAATAATCGTCGTACGGGCTTTCAGCAACTCCTGACAAGCTGTGTCGAACCAACCGCACAAGGCTTCCATGGCTTCCCTCAAAGAATAATCCTGAGGTAAAGTATACGCTTCCCATTGTCCTAGCGTAAAAAAATCCTCCTGTCCTGCCAGGCGTTTCACCCCCATCCAGTATAAACTTTCCAACGTACGTACCGAGGTTGTTCCCACTGCAACGATATCACCGGTCTTCTCCTTCAATTGTTCTACCAATTCGCGGGAAATGACCAAATGTTCCGTATGCATATCGTGATCTCCGATCGTCTCTGCTTTTACCGGCCGGAAAGTACCTGCCCCGACATGCAAGGTCAATTCCCGGACATGCACACCTTTCTCTTTCAGATCGTTTAAAATCGCCCGGGTAAAATGTAATCCGGCAGTCGGAGCTGCCACAGACCCTTCTTCTTTGGAATACACCGTTTGGTATCGGACTTCATCGGAAGCTTCCGATTCCCGGTTCAGATAAGGAGGGATCGGAATCCGGCCGCATCCTTCCAGCACTTCACTGAACGAAAGACCTCCCGTCCAGCTAAAACGGATAATCAACTCCCCCTCTTGTTGCCGCACCTTTTCGGCGGTTAACCGATAGGTCGCTTCGCCATAGGTAAAGTCACAGGCAATGCTCCCTTCCTTCCATTTTTTCAGGTTCCCCACCATACAACTCCATTCACAACTATCACGAGCTGCAAAATTCTGAGCATAATCGACCGGCAGATACGGTTCGAGACAAAACACTTCGATCACAGCTCCTGTCGCCTTGCGGAAAAACAGACGGGCATGAATGACTTTCGTATTGTTGAACACAAGCATCTGTCCAGCCCTAAGGAGGCGACGCACCTCTGAAAAACGACTTTCTTCTATCCGTCCACCCCTATATATCAACAATTTAGAAGCCTCTCGTTCGGCCAATGGGAATTTTGCTATCCGTTCGTCGGGCAAATTGTAAGTATAGTCTTCAATCCTTATATTCCTGAGTTTATCCAGTTCTCTATCCATATCATTTTGTCGTTTGACAATAATATTCTATTTTTATGTTCTGAAAGGCCGGGGATTGCATTTTGCAAAATCGGTCAAAGATAGTGAAAGGTGAGAACAGTGACAAATGAAAATTTATTTTCAATTTGACCCTACTGAACCGCATCCTAATCTTATCCAAAGATAACAAAAAGATCAAAGATCAGGTTATGAAAACAAAGAAAGACATTGTAGACAATTGGTTACCCCGGTATACGGGAAGAGAATTAAAAGATTTTTCAAAATATATTTTACTCACCAACTTCGAATATTATCTGGAACTATTCTCCGAATTATATCAGGTACCTATCGTCGGAGCAGACAAGACCATGCCTAATGTCTCCTGTAACGGGATTACGCTGGTCAATTTCGGTATGGGCAGTCCGAATGCCGCCACCATACTGGATTTACTTTCGGCCATAGAGCCCGAAGCCGTGCTTTTTATCGGTAAATGTGGCGGGATTAAGGAAAAGAACTCCGTGGGTGATTATATTCTTCCCATCGCTGCGATAAAAGGCGAAGGAACCTCCGACGATTATCTGCCTCACGAAGTGCCTGCCCTACCGGCTTTCAGCATTCAAAAAGCCTGTTCGAAGGCCATCACGAATCATGGGCGGGAATATTATACCGGCGTAGTCTACACGACGAACCGACGGGTATGGGAATACGACGATCGTTTTAAAGAATACCTGAAAAGTACCCGGGCCATGGCGGTCGATATGGAAACGGCCACGATCTTTACTGTCGGTTTTGCCAATCGTATCCCGACAGGTGCCTTACTGTTAGTCTCCGACCGTCCCATGATCTCCGACGGAATAAAAACAGCCGAATCGGACAAACACGTCACGCAGAATTTCGTTAAACAACATCTGGAAATAGGCGTAGAGGTCCTGAATAATATCAAAGAAAAAAATTACTCCGTAAAACACCTGATTTTTTAATCGAAGATGAAGAAACAAATTTCTTATTTTCTACTTTTTACTTTTTATCTATTTCTTTTTTCGTGTAAAGAAAAACAAAATTCTTCCGTTCCGCCAGCCGACACCCGGGTGGAATGGATAAAGAAGACCTGGGACTTCGGTAACATCACCCAAGGTGAAACGGTAACCCATACCTTCTATTTCAAAAACACAGGGACCCAAAACCTGCTGATTAAAAATGTGGAAACGGGATGTGGATGTACAACAGCCGATTATGACAAAGCTCCCGTTCGCCCCGGGAAAGAAGGAAAAATAGAAATTGCCTTCAACTCTGAAGGCAGATACGGTAAACAATACAAAGAAATCCGTATATTTGCAAACATTCCGGAAAAACAGGTTATCCTGAGTTTTACCGCGACTGTAAAAGAATAAAATCAAATCATTTTAAATTAATAAACAACAATTATGAACACATTACTTATTGTATTACAACAACAAAGCAACGGTTTAATGAATTTCTTACCCTTGATCCTGATCATCGTCGTATTCTGGTTCTTTATGATTCGTCCTCAGATGAAAAGACAGAAAGAATTGAAAAACTTCCGTGACTCACTGAAAAAAGGAGATAAGATTGTGACGACCGGAGGTATTTATGGAAAAGTACTCGAAATCGGGGATTATTATATTATCATGGAAGTGGAAGGCCAAAACCGCCTGAAAATCGACAAATCGGCAGTTATAAAAGACATGACCGACGCTACTCCGGCAAAATAAATCACCCGACCGACGTCCGGAACGATTGGCAGACCTATGCACTGACCGAACTACGGATCAGCGGCTTCAGTCCTGCCAATCCTCTTCGCCGGTCTGTCTCTGAAAAGAAAGCCGATCCCCCGAAAACCGACGGATCGATGTGACTATTTTATCATAAAAACCGATTCCATGTACTTGCCCAAAGTCAACCTTCAGCAAATCCAGCAGTTTAAGGAGAAATACCTCAACCGGAATATCGTCTCCTACCTGATTTGTGTTGTCATAGCTTCCATCTTATGGTTTCTGAACACTTTGAGCAAAGATTATCTGACAGAAATAACCTATCCGGTCAAGTACACCAATTTCCCCGCGGGAAAATATCCCGTTGCAGAACTCCCCACCCAAATCCAGCTCACGGTAAAAGCCAAAGGATTTGCTTTATTGGGACATAGCATCCGCACTTCTTTTCTGCCCATTACTTTTAATGTAGGCAGTTATTGTAATCATGCCCTCTCCGACAAGGCAGGCATACAGGAATTCATCCTGAACACCAACGACATCAAAGACAAAATCAGCAGTCAATTAAATACGGAAATTCAATTACAGAGTGTAGCTCCGGAAGAGATCGTATTCCAATTCGCACAATCGGGCCGGAAAAAGGTAGCCATCCGGCCTATTGTGGATTACACCCTGAAAAGACAATATATCGTCAACCAGATAACGGTAGCTCCCGATAGTACCTGGATAGAAGGACCGGTCAATATACTGGACACTTTACACTGTATCCCGACCGAACTTATCAAGCTGAAAAATATCAGTAAAAATATAACCCGTACAGCAGAATTAGTCGCTTTACCCTATTGCACTCCTCAGGAAACCGCTGTGGAAGTCGATATACAAGTAGAGCAATTTACGGAGGCCAGGAAGATCATCCCGATCACCCCCCTTCATGTCCCCGATTCTTTGACGCTCCGGCTCTTCCCGGATAATGTCAATATCAGTTATGAAATAGGACTGAGTAAATACGATAAAATTACAGCCAGCGATTTCATCTTTTCTGTAGATTATCCGAAAAATGCAGATGTCACTTATCTGGAAGTCAAGGTTGTAAAAGCACCGGATTACATCAAAAACTTGTCCTATACCCCCCAAAAGGTCGAATATATATTGGAAAAAAAATAATGATACATTCTATCGGTTTAACAGGTGGCATAGGTTCAGGGAAGAGTACGATCGCCGGTATCTTGAAACAACTGGGTTATCCGGTCTATCTCGCCGACCCGGAAGCTTCCCGGTTAATCAATCGTTCTGTAGAAATCCGTAACGACCTTACCGGTCTGTTCGGGGCGGATCTGTATACCCCCCGAGGAATGCTCGACAAAAAATTATTAGCGGATATCATCTTCAAAAATCCACAAGCCCTGAGTCAGGTGAACCGGATCGTTCATCCCCGGGTAATCCGTGATTTTCAACACTGGCGGGAACAGCAGAACAGTCCTTTGGTCTTCTTCGAATCGGCTATTCTTTTTGAAGCCGGTCTCACCCGTCATTTTGATTTTATTATTTGTGTAACAGCATCAGAAGTCACCCGTTTAAAAAGAGTGATCCTTCGGGATGCGACGAATGAAGACAAGGTAAAAGAAAGAATGCAAAACCAGGCTGCCGACACAGAAAAATGTAAAAATTCGGATTTCATCATTTACAACGACGAGGACCATATGGTCGTACAGCAAGTCCTGGATGTTTTGAATAAGTTGAATTTAAAAATACAATAAATAGTCATGGCAAAATATGGAAAATGGATTGGTGCAGGTTTAGGATTAGCACTGGGGGGACCTCTCGGTGCTTTATTCGGATTGTTTATCGGGTCGATGTTCGACAATATCCAAACCATTGCGATCCCATCGGACGGGGGGCCTATTCCTCCGGGCCAAACCGGGCGTGGTGATTTTACTTTCAGTCTGACCGTGTTGGCGACCGCAGTGATGAAAGCCGACGGCCGGATCATGCGTTCCGAACTCGATTATGTCAAAACATTTCTCATCCGGAATTTCGGCATCGAAGCCACACGTGAGGCCATGCAAATGATCAAAGAACTGAGTACACGAGATATCCCTGTCGACGATGTATGTCAGCAAATCCGTTTTCAGATGCCTGAAGCTTCTAAAGTACAATTGCTCTATTTCCTGTTCGGTATTGCCAAAGCAGACGGCACCGTCAGTACGGCCGAGATCGGTCTGCTCGAAAATATTTCCAACCGGCTGGGCATCGATCATGTCACTTTCATGTCCGTAAAATCCATGTATTACGATGACATCGAATCCGCCTATCAGGTTTTGGGCATCGACAGCAGTGCCAGTAATGAAGAGATCAAAAAAGCTTACCGCAAAATAGCAATGGAAAATCATCCCGATAAAGTAGGGCACCTCGGAGAAGATATCCGGAAAGCTGCGGAAGAAAAATTCAGCCGGATCAACGTCGCTTACGAAAAGATCAAAAAACAAAGAGGCATGAATTAGTATCAGATTGTAAGATGAACATTTTCAATTTCCAATTAAATGCACTAGTTTTGCAACTCATTTTTGTGAAACTTCAAATAACGAACTATGTTAAAAGAAATTTTATCCATTTCAGGAAAGCCTGGTTTACAAAAACTGATCAGTAATTCTTCTAATGCCATTATCGTCGAATCACTTATCGATGGCAAGCGTTTCCCCGCCTATTCAAATTCAAAAATTATTGCACTGGAAGATATCTCTATTTATACTGAGGCTGAAGATATGCCTTTGAAAGAAGTTTTCAAACGCATTTCTGCTAAAGAAAATGGAAAATCTGCACTGAGTCACAAAGAACCTACTGAAAAAATTCTGGCTTATTTCGAAGAGATCGTTCCGGAATATGATAAGGAACGGGTATATGTCTCGGATATGAAAAAAATCATTCAGTGGTACAACCTGCTCACCGAGAAGGGAATGCTGGACCTGGATGAAGAAGCCAAAGAAGAAGAGAAAAAAGAAGCATAACCTCCTCCTAAAACATAAAGAAGTCGGGGTGCCCCGAAAGGCTTTCGGACCATCTCAACTTCTTTTCATTTCTGACACCGATGTTTCAATTCAAGCGATTCGTCATCCATCAAGAACATACTCCGATGAAAGTCGGAACAGACGGTGTATTATTAGGAGCGTGGGCAGAGCTTGAAGAGGCGGCGTCCATTTTGGATATCGGTACGGGGACCGGCCTGATCGCACTCATGGCAGCCCAAAGAAACGCACAAGCCCGGATCGATGCCCTGGAAATCGAACCGGCGGCCTGCCGGGAAGCCGCCTATAACATTCGAATCAGTCCGTGGGCCGAACGTATCCGGTTATATCCCCAGGCCTTGCAAGCCTTCTTTCCTGCTATCGGTTATGACTGTATCCTTTGTAATCCTCCTTTTTTCGTACACTCCACACCGGCACCGGATAACGGCCGTAGTTTAGCGCGGCATACCGGCACGCTTCCCCATACCGAATTGATCGTTCACGCCGAACGCCTGCTTACACCTCACGGTAAGTTCCAGGTAATTCTCCCTGTAGAAGAAGCTTGCCAGTTAATCGCCTATGCCAGGCGATACCATTTATTCCCCCGGAAAATCACCCGTGTACATCCCAATCCGGGAAAAGCCCCCAAGCGGCTTCTTATCCAACTGACAAGACAAGCTCTTCCTCCGGTCGAAACAGATCTGACCGTAGAACTTTCCCGCCATCATTACAGCGAAGAATACATCGCTTTGACCCGTGAATTTTATCTAAAAATGGAATAACTGTCTGATTTTTATCTTTTTTAGGGAAATTTCCCGATTTTAAAGAAATCTATCCGGACATTTAACGATCCATTAACTGTAAATTATTCGGAACCGCCTTATCTTTGTCATGTCAAAACGAAGAATAAAAGACACGTTTTTTTCATAAGTTTGTATGTTTAGGTTAGTAGTTAGTAATTAATAAGAGATCGGTTTCCCCGGTCTCTTATTTTTTTCTATCTTTATCCATTGAAATCATTAACAACACTCAAATTTACGACTTTGTCCATGAAAACTCTTTTATTTGTCTGTAGTCTTCTTTTATGTCTGGGCATAACCGGTTGTCGTCAAAATGAAAAGGAACTCAAAATAACGGCCTACGTAAATCCTTTTATCGGTACCGACGGTCACGGCCATTGTTTTCCGGGAGCGATCCTGCCCTTCGGCGGTATTCAGCTCAGCCCCGATAATCCCCGTAACGGTTGGGACTGGACCTCAGGTTATCATTATTCCGACAGCATCATATCTTCTTTCTCTCACACTCATCTAAGCGGCACAGGTATCGGTGATCTGCAAGATATCCGGTTTCTTCCGGTGAGCACTACACCGGATACATCGATCAGCCCTGCTGCTTATATCCAATCGGGATATGCCCGTTTTTCCCACCGCAACGAGCAGGCCGAACCCGGCTATTACAGTGTCGTATTCGACAACGGTATAAAAACAGAATTATCCGTCACCAACCGATGCGGTATCCATTACTATCAATACCCTGCCAACTCGGCCCATGCTCTGACTATCGATTTAACCACCGCCCGCAACTGGGACCGAACGACAGAAACAAGTATCCGTAAAGTCAACAGCCGAACCCTCGAAGGTTACCGGAAATCGCAAGGCTGGGCCAATGACCAGCGGGTGTACTTTATCATCGAATTTTCACAGGATTGCGAAGTATTAGCAGGATACAAGAAATTCTCTCCTCTCGAAAACGGGCAGAAAATAACCGACAAAGGATGTTATCTCTATGTCGATTTCGGCCAGAAGACCAATAAAATCCTGGCCAAAATCAGTATTTCGTCTGCCAATACCGAAGGAGCGATAGCCAATCTGGAAAAAGAACTCTCCCACTGGAGCTTTGACAAAGTGAAAAGGGATGCCAACCACGCCTGGAAAAGACAGCTCCAAAAAATCAAAGCAGAAGGCCGGAACGAAGCCGACTTAGAAAATTTTTATACCGCTTTGTATCATGCTTACACAGCACCTTATCTCTTCTCGGATGTAAACGGTAATTATAAAGGCCCTGATAAAGAAATCCACAGTGTTCATAAACACAACCAATATTCGGTATTTTCCCTTTGGGATACTTACCGGGCAGCACATCCCTTATTCACCATCACCCAAAAGAAACGGGTATCGGATATGATCAATTCTATGCTCAAGCACTATGATGCCTATGGCTTACTACCCGTTTGGGAACTAGCGGGCAACGAAACGTTCTGTATGATCGGTAACCATGCCATCCCTGTTATCACCGAAGCCTATCTGAAAGGCATCCGCAATTTTGATGTCGAAAAGGCTTACGAAGCGATGAAAAAAACGTCGCTCACCGACCGGGCCGGTATGGGTGTTTACCGGAAATACCATTATATTCCTTATGAGCTCGAAAACGAATCGGTATCCAAAACGCTCGAATATGCTTACGATGACTGGTGTATCGCTCAAATGGCCAAAGCCCTGCAAAAAGAAGACGACTATCTTTTCTTTTTAAACGCCTCCCGCAATTACACCAATCTTTTCGACCCCGGTACCGGTTTTATGCGGGGCAAATCTTCTGCCGGAGAATGGAAAACACCCTTCTCCCCGCTCTATTCCAACCACCGGGACGATGAATATACCGAAGGTAACGCCTGGCAATATTCCTGGTTGGTGCAACACGATGTCGAAGGGCTGATCGCCCTGCACGGAGGTGCCGAAGCTTTTATAACCAAACTCGACAGTCTCTTTACCCTGGATGCCCGGCTGGAAGGCGAAAATGCCTCTCCCGACATCAGTGGTTTTATCGGACAATATGCCCATGGCAACGAACCTTCCCATCACATCGCTTATTTATATAATTATGTCGGGCAGCCACACAAAACCCAGCTGTATGTCAACAAAATTCTGACCGGATTATATCACAATACCCCGGATGGCCTTTGCGGGAATGAAGATTGCGGGCAAATGTCCGCCTGGTATGTCTTCTCGGCCATGGGCTTTTACCCGGTCAATCCGGTCGAGGGAAAATACCAGTTGGGCGCTCCGCTGTTCGACAAAATAACCCTCTCGACAGGACCGGAGAAAAAATTCGTCATCACAGCCAACAAAGAGTCGGACGGGCACATCTATGTACAGGAAGTATATCTGAATGAGAAAAAACTCGACCGCACCTGGATCACTCACGAAGAGATCATGAATGGCGGAGAATTGAAATTCGTCCTGTCTACCCGCCCTTAAAGAAGAAACACAAATAAAAAAGGCGGTTGTCCTAAGTTCATTTTTTAACTTCCGGCAACCGCCAAGCGATAAATAATTCCTGTTACAACCGTCCTTCTACAGCCTCTCCGGCAACACTTTTCACATCATAAACAATACCGTTTTCTTTACACAACTCCCTCAATCGCAAAGACCGGAATTCCTGATGAGCAACAGCCAATACCACCGCTTCGTATTTTTCGGCGGGAAGGGTATTCTTCATTTCTAAACCGTAGACTTTCCGTACTTCCTCGGGAGATGCCCAGGGATCGTAAACATCGACTTCCAAGTCAAATTCTTTCAAAGCAGCGATAATATCGACCACTTTGGTATTTCTGACATCGGGACAATTTTCTTTAAAAGTAATCCCCAGCACCAGAACTTTAGATCCCTTGATACATTGTCCTTTCCGGATCATACACTTCAACGTTTGTTTGGCCACATACTCGCCCATACTGTCGTTCAGTCTGCGTCCTGCCAGGATAATTTCCGGATGGTATCCGTATTCCTGAGCTTTCTGGGCCAAATAATAGGGATCCACACCGATACAATGTCCTCCGACCAAGCCGGGCCGGAAGGATAAAAAATTCCACTTCGTAGCGGCAGCTTCGAGCACAGCTTGTGTATCGATATGCATTAAATTGAAGATTTTCGACAATTCGTTGACAAAGGCGATATTGATATCCCGCTGTGAATTTTCTATTACCTTGGCTGCCTCGGCCACTCTGATAGAAGGAGCCAGATGGGTGCCCGCCACGATAACCGAATGATAGAGCGCGTTCACTTTCTCTGCCACCCCGGGAGTAGAACCCGAAGTTACCTTTTTAATTTTTTCTACCGTATGTTGTTTATCTCCCGGATTGATTCTTTCGGGGGAATAACCGGCAAAGAAATCTACATTGTATTTTAATCCTGAAACCCGCTCTATCACAGGGATACAGTCTTCTTCGGTAGCCCCGGGATAAACCGTCGATTCATAAATGACAATATCTCCGCGAACAATCACCTGACCGACTGTCTCACTAGCCCTGATCAACGGAGTGAGATCGGGCCGGTTATGTTTATCGACAGGAGTGGGCACGGTAATGATATAATAATTGCAATCTCTCAGATCTTCCGGGTCACAGGAACAATACAACCCCTTCTCTCCCCGTTTGGGAACGGAGGGGCGCAATACCGATTTCATCACTTCTTCCGACACTTCCAGTGTCCTGTCTATCCCTCGGTTCAAGGCTTCGATACGTTCTTTTTTCAAATCGAACCCGACTACAGCATATTTTGTCGCAAAGAGACGGGCTAAAGGAAGTCCTACATACCCTAATCCGACGACTCCGATTTTAATCTCTTCCATCACTTTCTTTTTAAATTCTCCCAATACCATTTGACCGCTTCCCTCAATCCCTGTTTCATATTAAACCGGGGATCGTATCCCAACAACTGCCGGGCTTTATCGATAGAGGCCAGAGAATGCGGAATATCTCCTTTCCGGACAGGGCCGTAAACAATATCCACGTCAGCAATCCGGGCGTCGTAAAAGCCCAACAACTCTTTGAGATAACCGACCAATTGATTCAGCGTGGTATTCTCCCCATAAGCGGTATTGTATACCGTATTTACAGCCTTCGGATTCTCCGTATTCATCGCCAGCCAGTTCATCTGTAAGACATTGTCGATATAGGTGAAATCGCGGGAATATTCACCGTCTCCGTTAATGACCGGAGATTCATACCGCATCAGTTGTTCCACGAATTTCGGGATAACGGCAGCATAAGCACCGTCCGGCGATTGCCGGCGTCCGAATACGTTGAAGTAACGTAAACCGATACATTCCATCCCATATACCCGTCCGAACACATCGGCATAAAGCTCGTTCACATATTTGGTGATGGCATAAGGCGATAAAGGGCGCCCGATCACCTCTTCCACTTTGGGCAAATTCTGAGAATCGCCATAAGTAGAAGAACTGGCGGCATATACAAAACGTCTGACTCCGGCATCCCGGGCAGCGACCAACATATTCAGGAAACCCGAAATATTCACTTCATTGGTGGTCTGCGGGTCATTGATCGACCGCGGTACGGAGCCCAAAGCCGCCTCATGAAATACATATTCCGCCTCAGCCACTGCTTTGCGGCAATCTTCCGGTTTGCGGATATCCCCCACCTGCAATTTAAATCGCTCCGGATATTCCCTCAATAAAGCTTCTATATTTTCAAATTTACCTGTAGCAAAATTATCCAGACAAGTCACTTCCTCCCCTGCTTTCAAAAGATATTCACACAGATTCGAACCGATAAAACCGGCTCCTCCTGTTACTAAAAATTTTCTCATTCCAGCCACTTTAAAGAATAGATTACAATACCATCTTTCTATTTCGAATTATCATGTAACAAAAATACTGCTTTCTGCTTTATTCCTGCGAATATTCCTAAAAAATATTACCTTTGTCTCCAATTATTTACCAGTGTGCTTTATCATGCTAAATATTGCCGTCATATTAGCCGGGGGTTCAGGACAAAGAGCCGGAGGGGGTATTCCAAAACAATTCAAAAAAATAAACGACAAAACGATTTTGGAATACAGCCTTGAAAAATTCAATTCAGCCCCTTCGATCGATGAAATTACCGTTGTCATTCATCCCGAATGGCGACAAGAGTGTGAACATATCCTTTCAGACTGCCGTATTTCCAAGGTAAAACATCTTCTCGACGGTGGTAAAGAACGTTATCATTCTGTTTTAGCCGCGTTGAAATTTTATGCCGGCCGCCCGTGTAATCTGCTGATCCACGATGCTGTACGTCCGTTGGTCACCCGGAGAATAATCGAGGAGGTCATCACCGAACTTCAAACTTATAAAGCTGTCAATGTGGCTATTCCCGCCACAGATACAATCATCGAAGTCGATCCCACCCATGCCTATGTCTCCCGCATTCCGGACCGGAATATTTTGTACCAGGTACAAACTCCTCAAGGATTTCACAACCAAACTTTACAAGAAGCTTATGCCCTGGCATTGAAAGATCCGGATTTTAAAACGACCGATGACTGTAGTGTCGTTAAGAAATACCTCCCTCAGGAAGAGATCAAGATCGTGAAAGGAGAAGCGTGTAACATGAAATTCACTTATAAAGAAGATATTATCATACTAGAACAACTATTAAAAAACGAAGGAAAATGCTACGTCTAACAGCTCTTATTTTACTGTTTATCGGGGGATTACAAGGTTATGGTCAGGACCGGAAAGGCTATTACCAGGCCGAAATCGGTGGTGGAGTAACAGCAGACCGGCTTCCTTTCTGGCTGCATACCAACACATTTGGAAAAATCACAAACGACACTTATTTGTGGGGGACTGTCGGAGTAGGTACTCCTTTCAGTAAAAGCGATACCCGTGCTTTCGACTACTCATTCGGATTCGAAGGTACCGGTGCTTTAGGTCGTAAAGAACACCGCATTTTCATCGACCAGCTTTACGGTCGTGTACGCTGGCAAAACCTGATCCTGGATTTAGGTATCATCAAACCGGAAATTGTTTACGACGGTCTGTCTTCTACCAACGGAGACATGCTGTATTCGACCAATTCCCGGAGTATGCCAGGTATTAATCTCCATACACAGGATTTTATCAAAATTCCCTGGATAGGGAAATGGGTGTCTTTCAAAGCCCGGTACGGAGAATACCTCATGATCGACGATCGTTATGCCGGTAACCGTACCCGCTTACATCACAAAATGCTGGACATCAGATTTACGATCATTCCCCAGCTCAGCATCGAAGCCGGACTCGACCACTATGCCCAATGGGGAGGAGAGACAGAAAAAGACGGTAAACTCCCGACCTCTTTCAAAGATTATGCCCGGGTGGTACTTATTAAAGCCGGAGGAGGGGATGCTCCTGAAAATGAAATCAATAAACTGGGGAACCACATCGGTAATGAGTTTTTGAAAATAAGATATAATAACGAGCGTTGGGGGGCTGAGTTCTATTACGATCATATTTTCGAAGACGGATCGGGTGAAAAATTCAGAAACCGTCCCGATGGACTCTACGGACTTTATTTTACCCGGAAAAAGAATTTCAAATGGTTCAAAAGTTTCGTCTACGAATTTTATTATACCAAATGCCAGAGTGGCCCCTTCCACAATGATCCGGTCAGCGGAGAGGTCGTCGGAGGTAACGATAATTATTTCAATAACGGAATTTATCAGTCGGGGTGGACATTCTACGGTCAAGTGATCGGTTCGCCCTTTTTCACTCCCAAACCGGAAGAAGCCAGCGGGATAACCCGGGGTGTACTCAATAATCGTTTTTATGCCCATCATCTGGGAATTTGCGGGGATCTGCCGGGAGATATCCGTTACAAACTCATGATGAGCTACTCCCTGAATTACGGGACCCATTCGGTCCATTTCATAAACAAAAACGGCGAATATACCACTAAACCTCAATTCAGCTGGGGCTTGGAACTCATTGCTCCGGACACCAAGCTTCCTTTCCATACAGCGCTGAATGTCGGGTTTGATAAAGGCGATTTATTAAAGAACAGTTTCGGCATCATGCTTAAAATATTTAAAACGGGATTTTTTTAAATTTTTCAAATAAAACAAAACCAAATTTATGACTTGAATCGTATATGTAAAAGCATAGTCTATCGACACAACTAAGGATAAAAACAACAACCAGTAATGAAAAAAATAATTATCAGGACCCCTAATTTCATAGGGGACACGATAAATACGACTCCTTGTTTAGAGTTGATAAAACAGGAGTATCCGGAAGCGGAATTTACTATTGTCGGACCGGATTTTGTCAGGGAATTATTTAAATACGATCCCCGGATTACTCATTATATTACTTTCCCGCTCAAACGGAAGAAAAAATTATCTACCTATTGGAAAATTGTCAGGGAATTAAGAAAAGAAAACGGTGAATTAGGTGTCATTTTTGTAAATACCTTTATTTCTGCTTTGCTTTTCAGATTAGGAAATGTAAAAAAGAATATCGGTTACAATAGAGAAGGCAGAGGTTTTCTGCTGGATTTCAGTCCTGAGATCAATTATCACAAACATTACATCAACCGATATGCTTTTTTATTCAATGAGTATATCGGGAACAAATACGTGTATTTACCCGAATTATCGCTCCGGCACACCGGTCAGAAGACTTTCCAATTCGATAATTCGCATAAGACCATCGCTTTATATTTGGGAGGCGAGAACAAAGAATTCCGGAAATATCCGGATGAATATGCGGTTCAGCTCCTCAGGCTGTTGAATCGGCAAGGCTACAACCTCTTGCTTATCGGGGACGAAAACGACAACATCAAACACACCCAATATGCCGAGGAAGCCCGTATCGATCATCTGATCAATCTGACAGCACGCACAACTATCGAAGGTTTTATCAATACGATAGCCAATGTCGATTTGATCATTACCATCGATTCGAGTGCTCTCCATATAGCGGCTGCCGTAAAAACTCCTTTTATCGCCCTGATGGGCCTTTCTACCAGCCCGACATCGACAATCCTTCCTAAAGTTCCGCTAGGACGGATATTGAAAATAGAAAATAATCTGATCCGGGAAGAAGATTATATCCGTAATATCACCCCGGACCTGATACTGAAAACCATTTCCGAATTGATTTAATCGCTTTCGTGTTCTAAAGCATAGAATTGATCCCGGAAGACATAAAACATCATTAAAAAGAACATGACAACCGGAAGTGCGTCATTTACGATCAGCAATACTTCAAAATTACTGTCAATAAAAAAAGCGACCAGGAGCGATAAGGCAAGAAAAGAATATTTTTTGCTACAGATCATGCTTTTTACAGGATACACAAACCAACTCAGTATGAAAGCCAGTCCGACCACACCCATCAACATCCAGTATTGCAGATAAGAATTGTGGCTATGAGTCAGCGAAGCGACAACCCGGTTTCCCGATGCCTGATACCATTGTTTCGACACCACATTCGTATACACCCCTAATCCCCAAATTCCCCACGAATCGATATTTTTCAAACAAGACTGATAGAAAACGATCCGGGGTACTAAAGTAGATCCCCCATCTAATTTTCCATTATTCACATCTTCAATCTCCTGTTTCAACTGTATCCACCTTTGATCGAAACTCGCCGGACGAAAAATATATCCGCTTATTCCAACAAGCAGAATTACCCCGATAAACATCCAACGCTGCCATACGGAAAGTTTTCTAAAGAAATAAAGATTGAAAATAACGAAACCACATAGAAAAGAGAGTATCGAACTTTTTGTGACTGTCAGGCTAAGCAACCATACGAACAGAGCAAAAGCAGTGAAAGCGATAACTTTCTCGCCCATTTTCGTACGGATAATTCCGAAGAAATAAGCGATTAAAGCAGCCGCATAAATCTGTAAAGCCTGTGCATCCAGATAGACTTCACCATTTAAAAAGTGCTTGGTACCCCCAAAACGACTGGCATACAAATTTTGCACGACAGTCTGTGGAGCAGTAAACCAATTCTCCCCTCCAAGATGAAAAAGCATGACCAAATTGAAAGTCAGGACACTGATACAAAAACAAAGTAAAAATTGCTTCAATAACCGCAAACTGACAAAACTTTTCAACGAAATAACATACAGCACTCCCAATAAAAATACCAGAAATTCTTTTTCAAAAATTCCGAATCCCGGTTTCAGCCCGGCATATTTTCCGGAAGTCACAATAATCAAGGTATGAACAGCTGAATATAAAATATAAATGACCGGGATTGCTACATAATACTTGTATTTTTTTATATTCCTTACAAAATCATCTTTATATTTGACGATGTTATAAATTAATCCTAAAGCGATCAAACCCGTTTGCATAGCATGGAACAAGGCCCCCCAAGTCCCGATAAAAAAAGCAATAAGCAAAAAAAGCTTGCTTTCCAGATTCTTCATATGAATTATTTTATTCAGACCTTAATTTGATGAATGGTGCAAAAGTACAATATAATTTTGATTTGGCACTTATATCTGTTTACATTAAACGTACGTTTTATTCGTGTTAACAGGTATATAATTGCCATAAAATTTTACAGAATCGGTTTTGTATATTTTTATTTTATATTTTTGCATATTCCAGGGATTCAAATTATCCCTGCAGATTTAGAAAAAAATATCAACATGGAAAAAAAAATCACCTATCTTGACCGGAACGAATATAACTATGGACCTTGTCCAGCAGTAGGAGAAGTACTTAAGAATTTCGATCCGAACAATCTTTGTTTCTATACCCGTATATATGATGAAGGTAAAAAAAGTATATTCTCAGATTATCTCTCTTCGATCTATAATATTCCTGAAAAACAAATCATTCTCGGTTATGGTGGAGAAGATATCCTGAAACAAGTGGTACACTGCTTTTTATCAGGTAAAGAAAAACAAAAGACATTATTGATCCCTAAATTTTCATGGTGGTATTATAAATCGATAGCCGATGAAGTAGAGGGACGAAGTGTACTTTATCCTTTATACGAAGAGGGAAATACGTTCAAATACGATTTCGAAGCGATGAAAGAAGCTATCCGGAAAGAAAATCCGGAAATGATATTGATTGCTTCGCCCAATAATCCGACAGGGAATTCCCTGACTTCTGAAGAACTCGATCAGATTCTTTCTTTTATTTCGCCGGAAACAGTGGTCGTTATCGACGAAGCTTATGCTTCTTTCGCCAACAAAGATACCAGTTATATAAAACCTTTATTGGAAAAATTTCCGAATCTGTTGATTGTACGGACTCTATCTAAATTTTACGGACTTCCCGGATTACGTTTGGGTTTCGCTTTCATGGGAACTGCATTAACCCGCTTTTTGAACTATAGTACCAAATATTTGGGTTATAACCGTTTATCGGAAGAACTGGGAATTGCCGTATTGAAATCGACAGACTACTATCAGCAAGTTGCCGATCAAATGGCCGAAGACCGGCAAATGTACATGAACGAACTGAATACCCTCGAGGGCTTCAAAGTATACCAGTCGAATGCGAATTTCATTCTGGTGAAGTATCCGATCGAACTGAAAGCAACTCTTCAGGCTGCCTTTAAAGCCAAAGGATACCAGATCAAATTCATGAACGAACCGGATATCAATACTCACATGCGTATTACTTTGGGCACACATCGCCAGAATGTCGAAGTAATCGCTACGATAAAAGAAGTCGTCGCACAATGAAAGCTATTATACTCGCGGCAGGTATGGCTTCACGCCTCCGTCCCCTGACAGATCACAAACCCAAATGTTTGCTGGAAATCGGGAAACAATGTCTGCTGGGCAGAGCTATCGAGGGATTAATTTTTAACGGTATCCGGGAAGTGGTTATTGTCACCGGATACCTGCAAGAACAAATCATCGAATTCGTTCAGCGACACTACCCTGATTTAAAGGTCGAGTATATTTACAACGAAAAATATGCTTCAACCAATAATATCTATTCCCTTTGGTTGACTAAAGATAAAATCCGGGGGGAACGTATCTTACTTTTAGATAGTGACATCCTGTTCGATCCGTTATTGGTAAAAGCCGTATTGGATTGTCCCGACACTACTTGTCTGGCTCTCAACGACCACCCGCTTTCTGAAGAAGAAATCAAGGTTATTCCTGATGCCCAAGGTAAAGTAGCCGAAATCAGTAAAACCTGTTCCATCGGAAAAGCTATCGGGGAATCTATAGGTATCGAAAAAATGTCGGGCGGTTATACTCATGCTTTAGTGGATGAACTCGACCGGATGATTCTGCAAGAAAATCAGGTCAATATTTTTTACGAAGCAGCCTTCGAACGTCTGATCGCCCAAGGTCATACTTTCGGTATCGTAGATACGACCTCGTTTTTTTCTATGGAACTGGATACCGTTGCTGACTTTCAGCAAGCTATTGATAAAATTCCTGCACATTTATTATAATATCTGTTATGCGTATTGTTTTATTTTGTGAACAAAAATATGCCATCAATATTCTGACTCCTATTCAGGAAGAAGCACTGAAAAGCGGAGGACACGATATTTTATGGTATGTCCATTCCCGGAATATCCCTGACTTTCCCTTAAAAGACCGAGTGAAGTGGACCGACAGCATACAAAAGATTTATGATTATTCGCCGGAAGCCATTTTCGTTCCCTGCAACATTGTCCCTTATTATCTGCCGGGCGTAAAAATACAAATCTTCCATGGTTATGCTGCCGAAAAGAAAGACCATTGGGTGATCCGAAGATATTTCGATACCTACTTTACCCAAGGCCCTTTTTTCACCGAAGGTTTCAGTGCTCTGGCAAAAAAATACAAGGATTTCGAGGTAGTAGAAACCGGTTGGCCGCGCCAGGATTGGATTTTTCAGAATCTGCATACTTTCGATGAAGAAAAATCCCGGCTGTTACAGCAACACCAACGTGAAAAATTAGTACTTTATGCACCGACTTTTTCGCCTTCTCTCACCTCGCTTCCTCATTTGAAAGCGGGACTCGATAGATTAGTGCAGGAAAAGGATATCCTGTTATTATTAAAATTCCATCCTCTGACGCGTCAGGAATGGACTGATGAATACCGGGAATGGGCAGCCTCTCAACAGCATGTCATCTGGATCGACGATCATAACATTACCAAATATCAGTTGATGGCCGATGTCATGATCAGTGATACTTCATCGACGGTATACGAATTTTTATTACTGAACAAACCGGTAATTACCTTTCAGACGGTAGCCAAAGATATTTATTGGATCGATATACAACAGACAGACGAACTCCCCGAAGCCTATGAACAGGCCCTGCATGACGAAAGTGCCGCACTTAAACGCCAATGGATCATAGACAACTACGATCCTTATCTCGACGGGAAGGTCGGACAACGGATGCTGACCGCTGCCGAAGATTATATCTCCCGGCATGGGGTACCTGCCAAACGAAAACTGAACCTTTGGCGTAAATATACCAGTATCAAAAAATTCGGAAAAATCAAAAAACACTGAAATTCTTATCGTCGATGAAAATTGTCCTGAATCCGGAATACAAATTCCTGCAACAATTTGTACAAGACCTTCCAACCCGTTTCGCCTCGGAAGGGAAAGTCATTCAAGACAAAAGAAATACGATTAAAGTATTCGAATACAAGGAATTGGAAATAAACGTAAAACGTTACAGAGTTCCTATATTCATCAATCGGATCGCATACCGTTTTTTCAGAAAATCAAAAGCGGTCAAAGCTTATTTCAACTCTTTAGAAGTCCGGAAACGGGGGTTTAATACTCCGGAATCTATCGCTTGTATCGAAACCTTCCGGGGTGGTTTACTTCATTACAGTTACTATATCAGCCTTCAATGTCCCTTTCATAAAGAGATGAGAGAACTGTATTTCGGTCCCCTTACGGGTAATGAAGACTTGCTCAGAGCTTTCGCCCGCTACACGGCAGCCTTACATGAAGCCGGTATTTGCCATCAGGACTATTCTCCCGGGAATGTCCTGGTCAACGGGGAAGGCGATTGTTTTCAGTTTGCTTTGATCGATATCAATCGAATGAAATTCAGGCAGATGGACCTAAAAAAGGGATGTAAAAACCTGATGCGGATGTTCGAAAACGAAGAGATATATACTTTCATCGCACAGGAATATGCCCGAAGCAGACATTTCGATCCCCAACAATGTAAGGCCTGGATCCATTATTACAACCACCTCTCTTTAAAAAGAGATTATCGTAAAAAGAAATTCAAGGCATTCAAAAAAAGATTCTTTTAAAGCAGACTCCATTATTGAAAACTGTTCATTTATCGAGGAGCATCCCGTTCCTGTGAGAGACCTTACCGTTTTGTTTAGAATATCATTTTGTCATTATTGCGTCGAATACTCCTTTCAGTCTCCGTACATACTCCTCCATGGTATAATCTGTCCTGATTCGCTGATAACCGGCTTCTCCCATCATTTTGGTTTTTGCACGGTCAGCAGCCAAAACCCGGATCCCTTCGGCAATCGCTTGCGGAGATCCGGCCTGTACGATGATACCTGTCCGCCCGTCGACGACCAAATCCCGGGCCCCCGGAATATCCGTTACGATGCAGGCCACTTTACAGGCCATCGCTTCACGTAAACTACGGGGAGAGGCATCACGGGTCGAAGGACAGATGCAGACATCTTTACCCGGTAAATAATAAACAGCATCTTTATGAGGACCTAACATATGTATTTGTTTCGCAGCAGGGCCATTTTGTGCCAATTTATAGTCGGCTTTATCATACTCCCCCAAATAGATCAAGTGGATGTCCGTATCGGTCAGTAGCTCCAAAGCCCGGATCAAAATCCGTAATCCTTTAAAAGATCTTCCCTTGGTATTGGCCAGGCATATAACTTGAAAAGCGGTCGACGGTATTCCCGCTACGGATTTAGGATGAGCCCATACATCTTCCATCCACATAACCTCGTAGGGTTTCGGAGACACAGTCATTCGATCCGGAGAAATAAACCGGGCAAGTTGTTGTTTTATATCTTCCGTTGCACACATCACATGGGCTATGCGTGGATTGAGAATACCCAGATAATAAGTCGGGTCGCTCCTTCTGATTTTAGCCTGCGTGCCCCGATACCCTACCACCCGGGCAGGTGTCCCCCAGGAAGCGAACAATGCAATGGATAAATCGATGCTACTCGAAGCATAGATTACATCGATACGATATTTCTTTATAATCGAACGCACCTCCTTGATAGAGGCATATTTAAATTTACTTTTAAAATGAGGTATTCTCAAAGCCACACATTCCTTAGGCAAGGCCTCTCGTTCTTCATCAGAAGTATAAGTTGCATAGGTTTCGATCCCCTTCCCCCTCATCGCCTGAAGCATATGGTAATTTATAATATCGATACAATGAAAAACACCGAGCAAACGCATAAAAATCAATATAATTTCCTATTCCGGCAACTCCTTCGATATATCCTGTTTCTTTATCCGGTTTTCCCAGATTTTAGCGATTGTAACAAATTTATAAAAGGCATCCATTCCGGCATTGATCACACCGGCCTTCCCATCCCGAAAACCTCCCTTCAAAATATAAGACTTGAAAAAACGATATGCCGGAGCATAAAAAATACTAAGAAAAGTATATTTCTGTCCGGTACGTTTGGGGATCTCTTTGCTGGTGTAAATATTCAGTTTATTCAACTTCAATTCCAGCGGATTGTTGACTAAATGAATAAAAGCCAGCTCTTTTTTATTACGGGGCACCCGGATCACCTTTCCTTCTACCCGGGGAACTGCATGTACATATGGAGGCCAAAAAGCATTTTGCTTACGGAAAAAACGTAAGATATAATCCGGATAATCCCCATGTATGAATTTTCCCATCAAATAATTCTTCCGTGGGATCCAAACTCCACCGATAGCACGTTGTTCCCGAAGGAGAGTATATAAATAATCCTTCAAGTCCGCAGGAACAATTTCATCCGAATCAACCACCAACACCCAATCATAAGTAGCCGAGTGTATGGCAAAATTCCGGGCCGGTTCACAAAAATCGGTTTTCTTATGATAAACGATCTTACAATCGAACTTTCGGGCTATTTCAATCGTACGGTCGGTGCTATACATATCACACACCACAATTTCATCGAATTCTTTCACCGAATTCAGTACCCGTTCCAAAAATTGTTCTGAGTTATAAGTCTGAATAACCACGGATATTTTCATCGCCTCCAATTTAAATGTTCGTTTATTTTGGTAGCGAAAAATCATCCGGTGCAATAAGCCGGCGAATTCTATCCCGGTTAGTATTAGAATGATAAAATTTGTACATCCTAAAAGATTCTTTATCTTTGCCCGACAAATAAACGAAGGTTTTTATTGCCTGAAGTCATCTACGTATTATTAGATAAAAAGGAATAAATGAGGAAAATTATACTCAATCCCCAATATAAATCTCTCTATACCTTCATCGAAACCCTCCCCCAAAATTTCAACGCAGGTGGAGAAATCGTCCAGGACAGACGGAACACGATCAAGAAATTCAAGGTGAATGGTCTGGAAATAAACGTAAAACGTTACCGGGTTCCGATTTTCATTAACCGGATCGCTTATACTTTTTTCCGGAAATCCAAAGCTTGCCGGGCTTACAACAATGCTTTCGAAGTCATCAAACGGGGATTCGAAACCCCTGAATCGATCGCTTATATCGAAGAATTTAAGGGAGGATTACTACATTATAGTTATTATATCAGCCTGCAATGCCCTTACCGACGGGAAATCCGGGAATACTACCAGGGACCGTTACAGGGCAATGAAGCTTTGATGACTGCATTTGCACAGTTTACAGCTGCTTTACACGAAAAAGGAGTTTGCCATGAAGACTATTCGCCGGGGAATGTACTTATCGCACAAATAGACGGACAATACCATTTTTCCCTGGTGGATATCAACCGGATGACTTTTAAACCGATGAACCTCGAAGAAGGTTGTAAAAATTTCAGACGCATGTTCATCAGCGACGAACTCTATATTTTTCTGGCTAAAAAATATGCGCAATGCCGGAATTTCGATCAGGAAGCATGTATCCGGCTGATGTTGAAATACAATCATTATTCCATACGAAGAGATCAGCGGAAAGAACGGTCGAAGGCTATCCGAAAAAAGATTTTCGGATAACTCAACCCTATTCAGCCTTTAAACGATAATCGAGAAATGAGTAATCGAATTCATTTTTCTCATCGGCATAATGATCTTCACGGCCGATCAATTCCCATTTATCCGGATCTATGGCAGGAATGAAAGTATCTCCCTCGGGAGAGGTATGTACTTCTGTCAGATATAACTGCGAAGCCTTATCCCAAAATTCGCGGTAGATCGAGCCTCCTCCGATCACAAATACCCGTTCTTCCCCTTTTAGCAGTTCCAAAGCTTTCGGGATATCCGGCACCACCTCGGCACCAGGGGCGACAAAACCGGGATTACCGGAAATCACCACATTTCTTCGATTGGGCAGCGCTCTTCCCATCGATTCGAAAGTCTTCCGTCCCATCAATATCGCATGACCGGTCGTCAGCGCTTTAAATCGCTTCAAATCTGCCGATAAATGCCAGATCAATCCATTATCCCTTCCGATCACATGATTTTCAGCAGCAGCAACTATAATCGCTAATTCCATATTTTTTCAAATTTAAATACTTAAATATTCAACAAAAATAGGACATAAAACGACAATCCCGAAAAAAAAAACGGAATATTCAGGCTGTAAACAGACTTTATAAATCAGTCGGATTGCATATTATAAAAATTTTCCACAACTTTGTCAGGCTAAATCCCGTAACCGACCCGTTAAAATGATGAATTTACTTTGTGTATCCCACACAATTGATATTATAAATTATGGCATGTTGAAAGCCATTCAGGCCAAAGGCTTCAACACTTATGTCACTTATACCACTGAAGACGAGCATAAAGCTATTCCCAAAGACATCACAGGCATCGAAGTGCCTTATTTCCGTAAGAAATTTAATTGGCCGACTATTCAGTGTATCCGTAAAATTATTAAAACCCATCAGATCCATGTCATCTATGCCATTAACAGTTCCGATCTGTCCAATGCCCTATTCGCAACACTTGGAACTCAGGTTAAAGTCATCGGTTACCGGGGTACACAGGCTAAAATCAGAAGGAGTGATCTGACTTATTATCTAGGCACCCTAAATCCAAGGGTAGCTCACATGATGTGTGCCACCCAGGACATCAAAGAACAGCTGTCTAAATTTATTTCTCCGGCCAAGATGACCGTAAATCCCAAACCTTACGATGTCAACTGGATGAAGGATGCTTTCACTCACCCCCAGTCGGTCGAGGGCATTCCTGACGATGCTTTTCAAGTCGTATGCCTGGCCAATACCAAACACCGTCCTTTCAAAGGTCTCCGGCAACTGATTGCAGGTATGCATCTGATTGAGGATCCCCGGGTACATCTGATTCATTTGGGCGATTACGATGAAGCCGACTACCAACTGGCCCAACAAGGGCCGGCAGCAGCCCGGATTCATATGCTCGGTCTGCGTAAGGATGCCGTCCATTTTCTGCCGGGTAAAGATGTCTGCATCTGTCCCTCTATCCGGGATGCTTCCCCCCGCAGCTTGCGTGAAGCTATGGCTTGTAAGGTGGCTTGTATCGTAACCGATATTCCCGGAGCCCGGGAATTGGTGGTCGACGGACAGACCGGTATGATCATCCGCCCCGACTCACCGGAAGCCATTGCAGCCAGTATCGGAACACTGGCCCGGGATCCCGAAAAAACGAAAGCATTCGGAGAAGCCGGATACCAGCGGATCATCACCCATTATACCATGGAAAAATACGTACAGAATCTGACGAATGTTTTCCAGCAAGTTATCGATAAATAAAATGAACACTTTACAAAACCGCCTCAAACTGGGATTTGCAATCTATATTGCAGGATCTTTTACCCTGTTCTTACAATTCTTTCTCTATCTGTTGCAAAGCAATATCGCTTCGACCACCGATTTCGCCGGATACGGTTACTACCTCGTTGCGGCTTTTGCACATGCCGGTCTGTTTGCCTTAATTCCCTATCTGCTATATATCCTGATGTCGCTGGCGTGCCCTTTCCCCCGTTTCAACCAAGGTCTACTGATTACCTTTTATTTCCTGTTGAATATCATAGCCTACCTGAACGGCCTGGTCTTTCAGCTATACAAATTCCATATCAACGGTTTGGTACTGGACATGGTTTTCGGGCAAGATGCCGGACAAGTGTTCAATTTCGAAACGTCTTTGATTCTCAGATTTGCATTGACTATCCTGGCTGTGGGATTCCTGTTTTCCGGCATAATATGGATAGCCTACCGCTTTTATCAGCGTTTGAGAAGACGGCAAATTATCTTATATCTCGTTCTCTTTGTATGCAGCACTTTAAGTGCACATTTAGTGCATGCCTATGCCGCTGCTTCAAACCAATTTTCGATACAAAATGTCGCAACCTGCCTGCCACAATTTTATCCATTGACTGCAAACAAGTTAATGGCAAAATTAGGAATTATCCATCACCCGGTTTCCCATCCGCAACTGAACGACAACACCACTCTCAATACCGGTATCACCTATCCGTTACATCCGTTGATTTCAAATGATACCGTTTCACGGAAAAATATTATTTTTATCCTTCTGGATTCCTGGAATCCACGGATATTCGATACAGAGACCATGCCGAACCTCTCCGGTTTCGCAACCCGTAGTTCGGTTTTCACCCATCATCTGAGTTCCAGCAGCGGTACACGAGGAAGTATTTTCGGCTTGTTCTTCGGAATTTCTCCTACCTATTGGAAAGCTTTCGAACTATCGGGGACCTCTCCTTTATTCATCCAAACCCTGCTCGAACAGGGGTATGACGTTCAGACCTTTCCGAGTGCAACTCTTCAAAATCCGCCTTTCGACCGGATTATTTTCGGGGAAGTTCCGCACCTTCGGACAGAAACCCAAGGGGCAACTCCTTTCGACCGCGATACCCGGCTGACGGCCGACTTTCTTCAATATCTGGACCAAAAACCCGACAAACCGTTTTTTGCTTTTTTATTCTATGATTTGTTGCATGCCATCTCCATTCCGGCTCCTCACCGTCATAAATTCGAACCTTCCTGGGAGTATGCCAATTATATGGCGCTGAATAATGAAATGGATGCCACGCCATTTTTCAACCTCTACAGAAATTGCGGTTGGTATGTAGATTCCCTGGTTGGAAGTATCGTCGGAGAACTCGAACACAAGGGACTCTTAGACAATTCGATCCTGGTCATTACCGGAGACCACAGTCAGGAATTCAATGAGAATAAAAAAAATTACTGGGGTCACGGCAGTAATTATTCCGATGCACAGATTCATGTGCCTTTCATTTATTACGAACCCGGACAAGCTCCACGGAACTATCACCATACAACCACTCATTACGACATTGTGCCGACTTTGATGCATACCCTCTTCGGTGTTTCGAATCCTCCCGGAGATTACAGCATGGGCCATTTTCTCACCGACAGCCTGCGCCCGCTCTTTCACCTGACAGGTACCGAAGAAAATTACGCCTTTGTCACCCCCGAAGCGATATACGAAAAGAAACATTCAGGCCGAATCGTCGTAACGGACAGTCTGCTGAATCCGATCGATCATCCGATGTCTCCTCAACTACTCAAAGAAGTTTTGGAATATAAAAACCGATTCAGGAAAAAAGACTGAACCACGATTTATACCGAAATCGCTCCTTTGATATGCGGATGGGGATCGTAGCCGGTCAATTCGAAATCTTCATAGCGGAAACCGAAAATATCCTTCACAGCCGGATTGATATGCATCTGCGGTAAAGCGCGGGGCTCGCGGGACAATTGCAGACGGACCTGTTCGATATGATTCAGGTATATGTGGGCATCCCCCAGGGTATGTACGAACTCACCCGGCTGCAAACCACAAACCTGGGCCATCATCAGGGTCAGCAAGGCATAAGAAGCGATATTGAAGGGAACTCCCAAAAAAGTATCGGCACTACGTTGGTAGAGCTGGCAGGATAATTTGCCACCGACCACATAAAACTGGAATAAAGCATGGCAGGGAGCTAAAGCCATATTTTCAATATCTCCGGCATTCCAGGCACTCACAATCAAACGCCGGGAGTCGGGGTTGTTTTTTATATCGTGGACCACCTGTGCGATCTGATCCAGATGGGTCCCGTCGGGCCGGGGCCATGAACGCCATTGATAACCGTAGATATGTCCCAAATCCCCGTCGGCACCCGCCCATTCGTTCCAAATCTTCACCCCATGATCCTGCAAATATTTGACGTTGGTGTCTCCTTTCAGGAACCAAAGCAATTCGTAGATAATCGATTTGAGATGCAATTTTTTGGTGGTCAGCAAAGGAAAACCTGCCTGTAAATCAAAACGCATCTGATGACCGAAAACACTGATCGTCCCTGTTCCGGTACGGTCTGTTTTCTCCGCTCCTTCACTCAAAATCCGGTCCAGCAAATCCAAATATTGTCTCATAATTATGCTCTGTTTATATCTTTACAAAGATAAAATTAATTCACTCAATTTCTATCTCCGATTCCTAATCTTTCTTCCGGATCAGCATCAATCCATGCCGCACAGGCAACAACAGATTTTCTACCCGGGTATCGGCCTGCACCAACTCATTAAATTCCAGTATCCCGCGTGTTTGCGCATCGCGGGTATCTTTTTCCGTGACCTTACCGTCCCACAGCACATCGTCAGCCACAATGATTCCTCCTGGCCGGACCTTATCGAATACTAACCGGTAATACGCTGCATATTGCCTTTTATCGGCATCGATGAATACCAGATCGAAGCATTCATCCAGCCCGGGTATTATCTCACAGGCATCTCCGATATGAAAAACGATCTGTCCGGCCAGTCCGCTACGTTCGATATAATTACGCGTAAAATCTTCAATCTCGTCATTGATGTCGATGGTATGGAGCACGCCTTTCTCTCCCATGCCCATTGCCATCGAGATGGCTGCATAACCGGTAAATGTCCCGATTTCCAACACCCGTTGGACCCGGTTCATCCGGCACAGCATCTTCAGGAATTGCCCCTGCAGATTCCCCGACAACATCCGGGGCCTTAAAATCTTCTGATGAGTAGCCCTCGACAACTGTTGCAATATTTCCGGTTCCGGTTCGGAGTGCAATCCGATATATTCTTCCAGTTCAGCATCCAAGTCCAACATACTTTCTTTATTTATAGATCAAAACCGATTGTTTATCCTGAGCAAAAATCTCCCGGGCCACCTGCCGGAGCAACTCAGGGGTAATACCTCCTACCTCTTCACAGACCGCCTCCAGTTCATCCACTTTATCATAAATAAGAAAGCTCTTGCCACTGGACAGCATCATATTTTCATAATTTTCCGACGCCAGGGTGATCTGCCCGATCATCTGATTTTTGGCTTTACGCAATTGGTTATATCCCAAAAGTTCCTCCCCCAAAGCCGCCATCTCTTTCCGGCAAAGTCGCAGACACTTGTCCAGATCGCCGGCATCACAGCCGAAGTATATCGTGAAAATCCCCGTATCCGAATAGGGAGTATAGGAAGCTTCGATGTTATAAGCCAGTCCGTATTTCTCCCGGATATTCAGGTTCAAACGGGAATTCATCCCCGTCCCCCCCAGGATATTGACCAAAAGAGAAAAAGCCAGACGTTTATCTTCGGTATAATCGTAAGCGACGTTTCCTATAATACAATGATTCTGATAAGTATCCATATCGATCACTTTCTGCCGGGGCAAGTATATCCCGGGACGTTCACGAACCAATACAGCCGGATCCCCGGGAATATCTCCGAAATATCTTTCAATCAGGCGGACCAGTTTATCGAAAGGAATATCCCCGACCGAACTGATCACCATTCTTCCCGGCCGGTAATTCCGTTTGACGAAATCGATAATATCGTCCCGCCGGAGGCCTTTTACCGCCTTCTCGCTTCCCAGGATATTTCTACCGATCGGATAATCCGGATAAATCAGTTCCTCGAAATCGTCGAAAATCAATTCGCCCGGACTATCTTTGTAAGAATTGATCTCATCGATCACCACCTCTTTTTCTTTCTCTATCTCTTTTTCGGGAAATACCGAATGAAACACGATATCGGCGAACAATTCCAAAGCCCGTTCATAATCCCTGGCCAGGAAGGAAGCATAAATACAAGTATCTTCTTTCGTCGTATAAGCATTCAGTTCTCCTCCCACATCTTCTATGCGGCTCAGGATATGAAAGGCTTTTCTTTTCTCCGTCCCTTTAAAAATCACATGCTCGATAAAATGAGCGATCCCCTCTTCTTCCGGGCGCTCGTCCCGGCTACCGACACCGATAATCAATCCACACCAGGCAGCTTTACCGTCCACCTGCTGATGAATGACCTTCAATCCATTTTTCAATATATGAGTCTGATACATGCTCACGCGCAAACCTCCTTCATATCCCGTTCCCCTCCGGGTGTTTAAAGAAAAAAGCCCTGCATAGCAAGGCTTTTCCCATATTATTTCCTAAAATCTTATTTCTGGAATAATTTTTCGAAATCAGCCATAGAAATTTCTTGTTCTTCGAGCTTCACGTTTTCCCGGATCACGTCGAAGACTTTGTTATCTAAAGCTCTTTCATACAGATGCTGACGCTGTTTTTCATCTTCCAGCAATTTAGCTGCAAATCCGTCCAGCTGTTCGTCAGTCAATCCGTATAACCCGTATTGTTGCAGCTGGGCAGCAGCGATCTGGCGTCCTTCCCGTTTCATATCCTCGGCTTCCACCTTCACATCATAATCTTTCACGATAGCCGATTTCACCAGCTGCCATTTAAATTCATCCCGGTAGCCTTCGAAATCTTTCTCCACTTCTTCAGGAGTCATCTTTTCATTGACAGCCACAATCCATCTTTTCAGGAAAGTTTCGGGCAGAACTACATCTTCATTTTTCTTTATCAGTTTTTCTTTGGCATCGATGGTAAAGCGGTATTCAGAATGTCCTTTCAGCTGATTTTCGATATCTGCCTTCACGCGATTACGGAAATCCGCTGCATCTTTGACCACTCCTTCCCCATACAATTTAGTAAACAATTCTTCGTTTACTTCTGCATCGATATAACGTTTGATTTCTTTGACGATAAAACAATAGTTTTCACCGGCATGTTCGGCTTCTTCTTTCGTTACACCCAACATAGCAGCAAAATCGGTCTTGTTCGGGTATGCTTTCACTGCATTGAACTTCACTTCCTCACCTGCTTTTTTACCCTTGAAAGCATTTACAGCTTCTTCATCTTTCATGTGGAATACCGACATCGAAGCATCTTCGTTTTTGATACCTCCTTCTTTCACATTTCCGTCAGCGTCCAATTCGATCAATTCCCCTTTCAGGTATTCGGTACCCTCGATCTCATCTACAGCGATCATGTTACCGTTGTTTTTACAGATGCTTTCGATCTGTTTGTCGATCATTTCATCGTCAACTTTGATGGTATAGAAAGGTATTTTTTCACGTTTGCTCATTTTGGCATTCACCTCAGGAGACAAAGCGATATCATACAGGAATTCGAAATTTTCATCCTCCAGGTTCAGTTCCTTCTGTTCAGTCTCGTTCGGAAGCGGTTCGCCCAGAATCTGAAGATTATTCTCCTTGATGTAGTTATTCAACGATTCTCCCAAAACTTTATTGATTTCATCTACCAATAAAGATTTTCCGTACATTTTTTTCACAATTCCCATCGGAGTTTTTCCTGGACGGAAGCCGTTTACTACTACTTTCTTCTGATAATCTTTCAATGCTTTCTCTACGCGGCCGGCGTAATCTTCTTTACCTAGTTCGATCTTAATGGTTGCATTCAGATCGTCGATCTGGTTTTTCGTTATATTCATGCCATTCTTGAATTATAGCAATTGTTATTATATATGACTAACTCTCTTCTCAATCAGAAAAAAGCCACCTCGCATAAGGTGGCTTCCCTACTTTTGTACGGGCGAAGGGACTCGAACCCCCAAGTCTTGCGACACTAGATCCTAAGTCTAGCGTGTCTACCAATTCCACCACGCCCGCGTGCCGGTTTTTGACGCTGCAAAAGTAATATTAAATTTCATATAGTCAAACTTTTTTTGAAAAATTCAGTTTTACAAACATAAGTTACAGAGGGGGTAAACGTTACGGAGGATAACCTGTCTCATGCTCCCTCTGTAACGTTTACTAACACACCTTTCCCCCAACGTCTGTTTCCCAGCCTAAATCGTTTGTGTCATCGAGATCACTTTACCGAAACCGGGGAAGATACTCGGACTATTGGCCGGCCCTCCGAACATCGGTCCGTACATGTCTTCAATCTTTCCGGTAGTAGGACTCACTTCAAATTCTACGATCTTTCCTTCCTGAGTTTTTTCATTCCATACGGCAGCCCACAAAACACGTCCGGCTGTCGGGAATCCCCCCGTTCCGATCATATACAGACAAGTAATGACTTCGTCGTCGTCATCCGAGTTCCACACTTTTACAGATTCCGTTTGCCCGGTAGTATAACTATAAGAATACAAAGTATTACCGACCGAATAAAACAAAACGGAGCCTGCATTGGTCGAAGTAAAACAAGTGGCCCGGTCTAAATTCTCACATCCGGCCAGGGAACGGGAGTAACGAGCCAGCTTTCCATTATCCACGACATTGTAGAAACAAGCCACATCCATCCAATACCCACCGTCACGTTTCATCACCGCCATCGTCTCACCTCCGTTTACGGTGGCCGAATACACCAACTCCCCGTTCATATGGTTCACATCGAATACCGCTTCAGCATCCGCTTCACTAAAACGGCTCAATGACGAAGCCCGGTTGAAGAAAGGCCGGAAACCGTTCTGTTCTTTGTCGAAAACCACCTGGTAAGCCCCGATAGCCCCGGTCACAGCCCCCCAACCCGCAATCGTAGCCGAAGCCAGGTAAGGAGCAAGATCATACATACCGCTCATCGCTACCGGAAACTTCCGGTCACCGGCACTTTGAATATACAGACAATGCAACCTTCCGTTATTGATCAGGAAATCACAATTATTCACACACATCATCGCCTCAGGACCGTATTCGGGCGCTGAATAAAACATATCGTTCCAGGTGTCCATAATCACCATATTCGCAGGTGAACAACGCAAAGCCTCCTGTCCGGTCAGGATATAATACCATTTTCCCGTAGTAGAATAAAAAATCAGCTTAGCCTCACCGTCCAAAGGATGTTCCGGATGTAAACCACTCCAATAATCCTGTTCGTGCCAATATTCTTCAGCCTGTGATCCGCTGAAAATCAAGGTCCTTTTCGATCCGAAAACATCGACATCCACCCGGCCCTCTTTTTCTTGTAAACAATAAATTCCACTCTTAGAACCCGCCTGAGGAAGAGTCAGGTACGATCTCGCCAGAAAAAATCCCATCGTATTGTATACCGTATCTTTGGCCATCATCCACACCTGATAAGCTTTCCCTGCCTCGAGACTCACCACATAATTCAGATCGAGTGTACGGGAAATGGTGTCGGCCGGCGGATACACCGTCGTATTCCCCACCGTTTCCGGTTTGTAATCGGAATCCATAACAAACCAACGGTATACCAGATTTTCAGGCTTACTATAGGTAACCCGGGGCGTAAAATGAATGGTATCCCCGATTTCCCAGGTCCGGAACAGTTCGGTTTTATCCGTTCCAACCGTATCTATCTTTATTTCAGGCGCCATATCGAAGTCGTAATCATACACGCCTTTATCCTCCAGACATCCCCAAAGTCCTATCGCCAAGAGGCAAAAAGCCCCGATTTTATATTTCATTCTTCTCATGATATGCTATTTTTATATTTTAAAAAGAAACGACAGCCCCATTTTCATCCTTCATATTCTCCGAATGGGTGGCATTATATTCTTCCAGCGCAGCGACCATCCGTAAACGATAGTTCCACATTTCTCCCCAAGTCATCCCCTCTGCTTCTCCATAGGTAAACTGACTGACTCCCAAAGTCGAAATAATAAACCGGTATTTGGTCTCGCTATAGTCACCGAAAAATTCGGTCAAATCCTCCCAATTGCCCGGCTTGGTAATTTTATCGTTCCAGGCGATAGTCAAAGCAGACCACGCATCGACTCCCGGTTGCAGATCACCGGAGCCGTCTATCTTCACCTGAAGACGTACTTCTTCGGTTTGCATCGCTTCCGTCCGGTAAAGCAGGATATCGAACCCCACCGAATCCTGACCGGCTTTCAGTATCACTTCCCGGGGCAGTGAATAATCGGATGCCTGTGCAGTTGTTTTCGACGGATCGACAGCCAATTTCACTGTCCGGTCGTAATCCGCCACTTTCCCTTGTATCACGACACAAGACGCTACAGCAAATTCCTTTACCTCTTCCGGATAAACCGAAAAGGTAAAAGTCATCGAATCTGTATTTCTGGTCCAGATCTCCGGTCCGACAATCCGGGCAAAATCTTCTTTTCCCCAAACAAAATCATCATTTTCGCAGGAATTCAACAAGAGTAATCCCCAAATTCCCAGTAGTATATATTTTATCATAATAATCCAATTTATCAGTTCTACAATCATTGCCGGTTACCGAATTCAACCTCATTCTCCGGCATCGGCAAAACATAGATATCGTCGCTACCGCTGACCGCCGACCCGGGAATAGAAGCAAAATTCAAGCGCTTATAATAGTAAAACAATTGTCCTTCCCCCACCAATTCCTTCCGGTATTCTTTATAGATTTCATTTTGAATCTGTGTCACCGGCAAGTTTTCATCCAACGGGTCGAAATCCAGATACCGGTTGTTCCGGACAGTGTTAAGATAACGGACAGCCTGCCGGGAATCGGTATTCAGTGAAGCTTCGGCAGCGATATAATACATTTCGGACCAACGCAAAACAGGCATAAAATTTTTATATGTACCGTTTTCATACTGCCAGAATTTAGACAGATAAGGATCACTGCCACTATAAGTCCAATGATAAGTATGCCGCCAATCCTGCCCATACGCTTTAGTCGAAACTTCGTAAATATCGTCCCACATTTCCTCGGAAGGAGACAATTTTTTCGTCTTATCGGTCTGTTCTTTAAAATAAGGCCCGATAATATCGTCCATATCGAGCACATTCAAACGGAATAACAGTTCGGAAGCGAACAACAAATCCCTTTCGTAAGCATTCGACGAAGTGATAGAAGTATAGTGTACCCAGGAAAATTTCTTTTCCTCGATCACTTTCCGGGCATAGACCAAAGCCTGCGCCAGATTATCGGCCCCTCCCTTCCATTGATAAGCCCTGGCTAAAGTTGCTGCAACGGCATAATAATTAAACCGATAGGAACGATCGTTCCGATAAGTATAAGCTTCCAGACTATCGGCCAGAAACAACGGATCGGTTTCCAGCAGCCCGAGAGCTTCCCGGGCATCCGCAATGACATAATCCAATACTTTATCGACAGTAGACTGCGGGGTTACCGCTGTCGAATAAGTCATTACATAAGGGATGGCTGGAGCTTGTGCATTCGAAGCATACGAAGGAGCGAACATCCGCAATAAATCCAGATGCAAAAAAGCACGCAATCCCAAAGCCTCCCCTTTGTATATGCGATAATTATCCCCACTGAACATCGCCGGATTTTTATCGATATACTCCAGCATAATGTTCAGATTGGCAATCGCCGAATACATCTGCGACCAAACCGTAGTGATCTTATTCTTCACCGCCGTATTCTCATAATTGTAAAGGCCTGCCTCATAATACTCGCTTCCTGTTGCCAGATCATAATTTTGTGTCAAGGCTTCGGCTAACCCGAAGGTCATTTCCTGCCCATACAAAGAGGTCGAAGCCAATCTCTTGTACACTCCGGTCAACTGGTCGCTGAAACCTTCTTCCGTAGAAAAAAGTTCGTCGGCGAGCACCTGTGATTTCGGACGTACATCGAAATAATCCAAACATCCTCCCGTCACGAAAAGGAACAAGGCACCGAGCCAAAAGCTCACATTGTATCTTAATTTGTTCATAGTTGTCCTGTTTTAAAAAGTTACCTGTAATGAGAAAGAGAACGAACGGGCAAACGGATAAGAAGTTCCGCGTTCCGTTTTCACTGAAGAAATGGTAGCAATATCATTCATATAAAAGGTGGCTTTCATGCGTTGCAGAAAACTCTTTTCCATGAAACGACACTCCCGGAAATCATAATAAACATTCAAAGAAGAGAATGTCAGCAGATTATAATCTTCAACAAACCGACTCGTAGGTTTAGTCTCGGAATCGTCCGTAATCGACTTGAAACGGGCCACTTGCCCCGGTTCACTCCAACGTCCGGTGAAAACCCGCCGGTCGACATTATAATGTACATCGGCATTTTCTACTTTGTCCAACAAAGTCGTATTATACATTTGTCCACCCAGCCGCCAGGTAAAACCCGCATTCAATCCGAACCCATGATACTCCATATTGATACCGAAATTACCGGATACCTTCGGACGGGTATCTCCGCCGGCAATAAAATCGGAACTACTCCAATCGTAAGTCAGCGAACCGTCTTTCTTCACAAACACCTCTTTCCCGGTCTGAGGATCGATACCCAAAGATTTCACTACCCAGATCGTACTCATCGACTGGCCTTCTTCGTAACGGACAGGTACCGAGGTAGCAGAAGACGAGTCGTACTCTTCATCCGTGCTATCGTTCAATGCTTTCAATGAATTAGATATTTTCTTGAGGATATTTTTATTAGCAGCCGCCGACGCATAAAAATTCACATAACTCCGGCTTGGCGTATCTCTCCAAATCCGGCCGTTCAGGTACACTTCCCAACCTTTGTTTTCCACTTCACCCAAATTGGCCATGTAAGAAGAAAATCCTATAGAAGGCGGAGTCGTCACCGAAGTGATCGTCCCTTTGGTCGTCGAAACATAATAATCGAAACGCACATTCACCGCTCCCTGCAAAAAACTCAGATCCGCACCGATATTATTGTCGTATTTCTTTTGCCAGGCCAGATCAGGATTAGCCAATCCCATCAAATAAGACCCCAATTCGCCCTGATAAGCACTTTGGTAATAATTCAAGGTTGCAATAGCATCATAAGAATTAAAACCTTGTGACCCGGTATAACCTGTCGAGGCCCTGAATTTTATCCGCTCGATCCATTCTATATCACTGAAGAAACTCTCTTTATGCAGATTCCAACCCAAACCGAAGGAATAAAAATGTCCCCAACGGTTATTGGTCCCGAAATCGGAAGAACCGTTCAACCGGTAATTGACATCCAACAAATAACGATCGTCGAAAGAATAGTTTAAAGAACCGGTGAACCCCATGTCCCGGGTAATCCCTTCGCTACCGGTCGGTTTGGTATTCTTGTATTCTACCCCCATCGAAATATGATCCATATTATCATTGGCCAATCCCTGCACAGCAACCGTATAATAGTCATATTTCGCCCGGCTCATACTGTATTGGGCATTCAAAAAAAGCGTATGCCTCAATTTTGAGATCGAATAAGCCGCCCCCAAATCCAGACTCAGGTTATTATCTTTACGGGAATAGGTGGAATAGCTACCCCGCTTATACAAATTATCCCCTGTATAGCTGACAAAATTGGTATGTCCGGCAGGATAATAATCTTCCGAACCGGAGTTCTTTTTCGTCAAACCGAACCGGGCAGTCAGACGCAGATTTTGCAACGCCTGGTATTCGGCATAAAAATTTTCGGTAAACGTCGTGTATCTGTCTTCAAACCGGGTATTGATCAGGCCATTTTTCAGATAATTATATTCGGTCACCAAACCCGTCCAGGAATCTTCCATTTCTCCATCCTCGTCATGCAAACGGTTATAAGGATTCAGGTAAGCATAATCGCTGAACGAACCATAAGGTGAATCATTCGATTTATTATCGTCGATCGTAAACTTATTCCGGAACAATAAATTTTTGTATTTATATGAAAATGTAATCCCTCCGCTCAGGGTATTCCGGTTCGACCCTTTCATCACTCCGGCCACATTGTTATAACTCAGATCGATCCCATACAGCATATAATCATCCCCACCCTCCAGATAAAGAGAATGTTTTTGTCCGACCCCCACCCGCAAAGGTTTATCCAGCCAATACGTATCGACACCGGCCGCGATAGCACTGGCAACGGTCGTATATCTTTTGTCCAGATTCATCTGTTCTGTGGCAGATCCCGTCGAAGAAGTATAGAAACCGGCCAGATATTCCGCCCGCAATTTTTCCTCGGCATTACACAAATCATAACTGGATAAATCCGGAGCTTCGATATCCAGGCTTCCGGTATAGGTAATCTTCATTTTCCCTTTTTCCGGTCGGATCGTTTCTACCACCACCACGCCATTGGCCGCTTTCGACCCATAAATCGCCTTAGCAGTAGCATCTTTCAGCAAAGTAACACTCTGTACCTGATTCATATCAAGGTCCATAATTTTCGTCAGCGTCGTCTCGAATCCATCCAAAATAAATAACGGCTGATTCGGATTTTCCTGATATTCACTGGCCACTTCGGTAAATCCGGTCTGTCCACGCATCTGAAAATCGGGTATCGCATTGGGATTCGAACCAACCTCCAGATTTTCAACCATCAGAAAAGAAGGATCTATATTTTTCAAACTGGACAAGACATTTCCATTCCCGACCGTTTTCAATTCATCCCCCTTGATTGTGGTAACCGAGCCGGTATAACTATTCGCTTTACGGGTGAACATACCGGTTACCACCACTTCTTCCATCTCCTGGGTATCTTCTGTCAGTACAATTTTAAAATCGGTTTTCCCTTTCAGGGCTACCTGCTGGTTTTTATACCCGACAAAAGTAACTTCAATCTGAGTAACCTCCGACGGAATATTCAACTTAAACTTCCCATCGAGATCGGTCGAAGTAGCGATCAGGGTTTTCACTCCCGGAGCTTGTACCGCTTTCACCGTAGCTCCGGGCAGTATTTCTCCCTTCTGATCGACAACAAGCCCGGTAATCGTTCGCATTTCCTGAGCCTTCAGCTGTAATAAAGGTAAACACAAAAGCATACCGATCACAGCCAACAAACGCCACCCTCTCCGGTAATTTTTGTTTTGGACATTTTTTTTCATTTTCATAAGTTTTATAGTAAGTATCGGTTAGTTCAATATTTCGGCAATTTTATCGGACAACGCTTGTCCCCGCAGTTTATCATACTGTACGATTCCGTCTTCGGTAACCAGAAAAATAGCCGGGATCGTACGCCCGTAAAACTGCTCTCCGAACAACTCTTGCCGATCGATCAAATTAGGCCAGGGCAGCTGTTCCTCATCCAAAGCTTTCTGCCAGGCCTTATCCTCCTTATCAATAGATATACTAATGATTTCCAACCCTTTGTCTACATATGCTTCGTAAATTTTCTTCAAATTAGGAATTTCCCGCCGGCAAGGGCCACACCACGATGCCCAAAAATCGATCAAAACGCATTTTTTATTCTTACGCAAATCGCTGTCGGAGTGTATATTTCCATTCCGGTCGGGAGCAGAAAAGGCCGGTAACCGTTTGCCGATCAGATTCTCCGGGATCAGTTCCTTCTTCAACAACTGCCCATAGTAGCCATTTTGTATTTCTTCCGGGAAACTATTGTAAAGTTCAATCTGGGCAGGATCCTCGGTAAAATAATTAAAGCAATACAGCATCAACAGAGGTCCCCAATAGCTATCTTTATTCGCTTTGATCGAAGCCATAGTCTGCTTTTCTACCTGAGTGAAGAAAGCTTTCTCGTCTCTGGCATAGGCCTTCATCTCTTCGGTTTGATTCAGTGAATCTATCTTCACCGCATTTCCGGTACGGCGGGCCTCCCCCAACTGCCGGCTTATATCCTCGTATTTTTGGTGTAACCGAGTATAAGCTTTATCCAACTCCTGCCGGAAAGCTATTTTCTCCCGGAATTCCCGATCTGCCTTACTACCCGTAACAACCGCCTTATTCAATGTCACCATTTCCCGATCTCCATCGGTCGTAGAGACGGCTTCGCCTGTTATAGTCACCTCACCGTTTTCCAGCATAAAGGCATAATACAACTGCTTCCCCTCTGCCTGCAGATTCAACAACCGCGGCTCGGGTAACTGTCCCTCGAAAACAAATTTTCCATCTTCCACCACAGCTTCACCGATAGGCTTCTCTTGTTTGTGTGTTGCCGCCGGTACCAAAAGCATCCTGGTACCATCCGCTAACCCGCTCAGATTTCCAACCAACCGGTACGAATCCGGCGCAGTACAGGCCCCCGCTAAAAGTAGCAGCCCACCCAGGAAATAAAATCCGTTCTTCATAGTCCTTAACATTATCTTCATAACAAATTCTTAAAAATGATTTAGTAGGACAAAGAAAAACAAATCCGAAAAACACCTTATTATTAAAGCAATTCCAAAATCAGCAATTGCTTTTTTTGTAAAAAATAAATGTTAAAATACAAAAATCGTACGAATTTACACGGACAATTTTTGCATTTCTTTAAGATTTATTTTCTCTCAGCGAGCGGGCATGTTTCCGGTATTGGTCCGGTGACATCTGAACGACAGCTTTGAAAAGAGTATAAAAAGTAGTTACCGAGCTGAATCCCAGATCGGCAGCAATTGCTTTTATCGGTGTATCGTCCTGTGGATCAGCCAATATTCTCCGGGCTTCTTCGATCCGATATTTATTCATATAATGCGTAAAAGTCAATCCGGTTTGTTCATTGATGGTCTGCGAAAGATAGGTACGGTTAGTACCCAATAATTCAGCCATTTTTTCCCGGGTGAATAAACTATTTTTATATACCTGATCGTTTTGCATTAAACGCTCCAACCGGCCGAATAATTCCTGCTGGCTATCTTTATTCAGCGAAGAACCGGAATAACGCCCTCCATCAACAGCTCCGGCCTTACCGATCAATTCCTGCAATTGTTTCTCCTGTTCTGCTATCCGCTTAGAAAACTGTCTTTCCTTCGCCAGCCAATCCACACTTTCCCGAACAATCTGTTTATATAATCGATTTTTTCTCCGATAATTGATGTAGAACAGTAAAA
Source organism: Odoribacter sp. N54.MGS-14 (assembly GCF_000980295.1). NCBI lineage: Bacteria > Pseudomonadati > Bacteroidota > Bacteroidia > Bacteroidales > Odoribacteraceae > Odoribacter > Odoribacter sp. N54.MGS-14. Next base: position 128,854 of record NZ_LARL01000004.1, read on the forward strand.
CGACGATCAAGACGACAAAAGTGATCCCGACCAAAGCCATCACCCGATTCTGTTCCTTTTGTAACAACATATTTTTTTGAGCCAATTCCTTATTTCGTTTCTCTGTCTCATACCTCACCATCAACTCCTTCTCTGTCCTTTCTTTGTCTTCGTTATACAAACGAAAAGATTCAGCCGTATACTTCTTATAATATTCCAAGGCTTCTTTTGGCTCACCTAACCGATCGTAACAGGCTGAAAGCAACAGGTAGACTTCCCGCCGGAACAGTGAAGTGATATTTTTTTCAGAGATCTCTTTCCCGATCTGTAATTTTTCCAAAGCAGACTTGTATTTTTTCTGAGCGATTAGCGCCCGTCCATAGCCGACATAGGTGGACACGACATAAGCAGCCTGTGAAAAACCATGTTCCCGGATCGCCTGCTCATAGTACAATCCGGCCTTCATATAATCCCCCGCTTCCAACGCTATTTCTCCGTATGTATTATAAATATCCGAACGATTTTTAAAGTCATAACGTTTACTCAACCGATCCGCTTCACGGGTATATCTCCAGGCCTCTTCCATCTTCCGGTTGAGACAAAGATTGCGGGCCATAGAAATCGCCCCGCAATAGATCAGATAAGGATCATTATTCTGCCGGCCCAGCAGGTAACATTTCTCTGCATATTCCAACCCGGCTTCTTCATTTCTTAAAGTCAGTACTTCCGCGATATTAGCGACTAACAAACAATACAACAACCGGTGTCCGCAACGTTCGGCGATATCACACCCCTCCCGGTAATAATTCAAAGAGCGGTAATAGTCACAAGTGACATTTTGTTCGTACAACCCAAGCCCGTTATACACCGAACAAAGTGCCGAATCATTGTGTTGTATCTCAGCCAATCGTTTTGCCCCGAGCAAATCCTGTAATCCCTCCTGCGTTTTGCCCAGCATGATCCGTGCTTGTCCCTGATAGATCAAGGCATAGGTGTAAAACCATTCTTGTCCTCCCCAAACGGTATTTTGTAAAATCTCCTGACAAACTCTTTCCGTCTCCTGATATTCGCCCTTAGAAATATGCCCATAAGCCTTATCTTTCAAGACATACAAAGCCGAATCCGACACCTTTCCCTCCTGCTTGCCACCGAACCCACAAAACCATAGATAACAAACTGATAACAAACAAAATAAACGCATCATAAAACGTCCCATTCTTTTGGTGGAAATCCACCAAAAGAATAATTGACAGACGACAATTACCTATTGACAATTATTTGGAAGCGAAGCTTCCATCGAAAAAGGAATAAGTAAAGACAAATGAAAAAAGGAATAAAGAATAAAGCATTGGTTTTTAGTTGGTTCGATGGATCTTTCCAGTGTGCTGTTTCATTGTCAACTGGTCTCTGGCAATTGTCAATCCCCCACAGGTGCGGGAACTTAGAATTTTTTGTAGACTTTATAAACTTTCGACTAATTTAATGGACGTTTTCCACACGAAATTAAATATTATTTTGACTTTATTCCCTATCTTTACAGCGAAAATTAAAAGAAATTGGATGATTGAGGTCAAAAATATCAAAAAAAGTTACGGAACACTACAGGTTTTAAAAGGCATCGATCTGATCATTCCCGAAAAACAAATTGTGACGATCGTCGGGGCTAGTGGAGCCGGGAAAAGTACTTTGCTGCACATTATAGGCACCTTAGACTACCCGGATGAAGGAGAGGTATGGTATGAACAGGACAACGTCGCTCACTATTCGGCCAATAAATTAGCAAATTTCCGAAATAACAATATCGGTTTTGTTTTCCAGTTTCACCATTTGCTACCGGAATTCACTGCTTTGGAGAACGTATGTATGCCAGCCTGGATCAAGGGAGTCCCCCGGAAAGAGGCCGAAAAAAAAGCACTCGGACTGCTGGAATTAATGGGATTGCAAGACCGGATCTCTCATAAACCGTCAGAACTTTCGGGAGGAGAACAACAACGGGTATCCGTCGCCAGAGCCCTGATCAATTCCCCAAAAGTGGTCCTGGCCGACGAACCTTCGGGTAATCTGGATACACATACTAAAAACGAACTGCACCAATTATTTTTCTCCTTACGCGACGAGTTAGGACAAACTTTTGTTATCGTCACTCACGATACGGAACTGGCGGAGATGGCAGATTCGAAGATTTGCTTGAGCGATGGACAGATAAAAGGCTAAAGGCTATAAGCTAAAAGCTAGAGGCTATAAGCTAAAAGCTAAAGGGAAAAAGTATAAGGGAAAAGGGAAAAAAGGGGGGGAAATAAAAGAATCGAGGGGAAAAGGGAAACAGAGGAGAAAGAGTTTACGTAAAACAGACAAGTGTTTATTCAAACACTTTTTAGTCTTAACTTTTTACTTTTTACCATTTTAGTGTATCTTTGCGCGATTAATAATTAATAGATAAAGAATGAAATACACAGACGAACTTGACAAAGTCAGCTACAGCTTAGGACTTAGCATTGCCAGCAATTTGATTTCTTCCGGAGTAACCACGATCAATGCAGAAGCATTTATCGACGGTCTGAATGTCGTATTCAGTGGTAAGATGCCGGAAATCATGCCGGATGAAGCCAATAATATCTTACAGGATTATTTCGACAAACTCCAGCAAGCAAAAGGAAAAGAGGCAAAAGCTGAAGGCGAAAAGTTCCTGGCAGAAAACAAGAAAAAAGAAGGCGTAGTTGCACTTCCGAGCGGATTACAATATAAAATCCTGACTGCTGGCAATGGCCCAAAACCCAAAGCTTCGGATACGGTAAAGTGTCATTATGAAGGTCGTCTGATCAATGGTACTGTTTTCGATTCATCTATCCGCAGAAACGAACCGGCAGAATTCCCGGTAAGCGGAGTGATCGCCGGTTGGGTAGAAGCCCTGCAATTGATGCCTGTAGGATCGAAATGGCAACTTTATATTCCTTCCGAACTGGCTTATGGCACACACGGCGCAGGTCAGTCGATCGGACCGAACCAAACCCTGATTTTCGATGTCGAACTGTTGGCTATTATCTAAAACATTAAAATTTAATTCAATAAAATTCAAAACATGAAAGCTAAAAATTTACTACTTACTCTGGCAGTAGGTGCAATGGCTATCAGCTGTAACAACAGCGGTTCCATGACACAAACTTCTGCTTCTTTGAAAACAACGGCCGACTCAGCCAGTTTTTATATCGGTTACATGTACGGCTCAGGCCTGCAACAAATGGGTTTCTCCGAGGTTAACCGCGAAGCTTTGATCGCCGGTTTGAATTCAGCTATAGCCAAAAAAGAAGTGGGAAAAGACCCACGCGAAATCCAAATGTTCCTGAACGGATTCATGCAGGAAGTGGCTATGAAAAAAGCAACGGAAAATGCAGAAAAAGGAAAGAAATTCCTGGAAGAAAATGCAAAGAAATCTGGCGTAGATACTTTAGCTAACGGTATCCAATACAAGATCATCAAAAAAGGAGAAGGTGCAAAACCGGCAGCTACCGATATGGTCAAAGTACATTACAGAGGCACCTTGATCGACGGAACTGAATTCGATTCTTCTATCAAAAGAGGCGAACCGGTAGAATTTCCTTTGAATCGGGTAATCCCGGGATGGACGACTGCTTTACAACAAATGCCTGTCGGATCGAAATGGGAAATCTTTATCCCGTCGGATCAGGCTTACGGCCCAAGAGGAAACGGCTCCATCGGACCGAACGAAACCCTGATTTTCGAAGTCGAACTGTTAGACATCGTTACACCGGACGCTAAAGAAGCTGATCAAAAATAATCTCCCTATAGGGAACTTCAATGTGAACCCGAGGTAATACCCCCGGGTTTCACTTTTTAATTAGCTAAATCAAAAAAACTCCACATACATGAATTACGAAATAGTCGGGAAACTGATTTTCAAAGAAGAAACCCAACACATCAGTGACCGGTTCCAAAAAAGGGAATTTGTCATCGAAGTAGAGAACGAAAAAAACTCACAATGGAATGACTTCGTAAAAGTACAATTGATACAAGATCGGTGTGACCTGCTCGAAAATATCGATTTAAACGAAAATATTAAAGTATATTTCAATATCCGGGGCAGAAAATGGGAAAATAAAGGACAAGTATCTTATTTTACCAATCTCGAAGGCTGGCGGATTGAAAAAGTAGCCCCCCAGAATCCGGCAAATATTCCCGTACCGGAATATCGTGTAGAAGATATCCCCCCGATGCCTGAAGCCGACGATTTGCCTTTTTAAGAGTTAGAGAGTTACTGAGTTAGAGAGTTAATAAGTTAATGGGTTAGAGAGTTGCTAAGAGGAAGGCTATAATCGTTATTGAATTTTTTCTGTTTTATAATCTGTTAAAAAAAAAAACGAGAAAGAGAAATCAAAATTTTTAAATAAACGGAAAGTAATCTATTGAAACTAAAAATGATAAAATTGATTTTTACATCAGAATACATTGAAAATCAATAACTTACAAACAAACTCAGCAACTCTACAACTCAGCAACTCTACAACTCAGCAACTCTACAACTCAGCAACTCTACAACTCAGCAACTCTATCCCTGCTTCATCCATACCGTTTTGGCCTGACAATGCGTCAAGTGCTCGGTTTCGTCTTTCACTTCATGCCAAACCACCACTTCATTTTCACCCCGTTCTTCCATGCGATAAGCGGAATGAATCTGACTATCCGGCATAATCTCATGGGCATAAATCACTTCAATTTCTGTCAACACATGCTCTTTTAGAAACCCGAAAGGCAGCGAATTGGTAATCCAGCGGACATACGAAGCCTGAGTCACGTGCCCGTTAAAATCAATGTTATCGAAAGTCGCTGTAAAATGGCGTATTCCCTGTCTCTCTCCGCCAAATTCCTTCTCATCCAGCAAAGGGGCCAACACCAACTTAGGGATGTTATGCTCCGTACTCATGGCAATGACATTCTCCGGCAAACGCAAAGGTCTTCTCCGTTTCATATCGATATACATCCATTCGGAAGTTGCCCGCACCAATTCCTCCCCGTCTTCCCGGAACATCCGGTAGTCACGCAAGGCAAACAAACGGTCGATCCCCGAAGGCCAGGTCTCGATAGTCACGATTTCTTCCTTTAAAGGCATCTTATGGAGCAGGATATGCAGACGATGCAACATCCAGGTAAACCCTTGTGCATTCAAGGTATCCACATCCACCTTATATAGTTCGGTCTGTACCTCGGCCGCATCGTTGAACAAATCACACAAAGTTTTCACAAACAACCTGCCTTTGTAATTGGTATAGTGGTTGTAAATTTTTACTTTCTCTGCATACTTCGTCACCATAGCTTTGTTTTTAACTTCATTCAAATCACATAGACTTCAGGTTCTATCCAGATCCCGAATTTCATGAATACACTTTTCCGGATTTCATTCGCCAGGCGGGTAATCTCGATACCACTGGCTCCCCCCCGATTCACCAATACCAAAGCCTGTTTGTCATGTACCCCGGCCTTCCCCCATGTACGTCCTTTCCAACCACATTGTTCGATCATCCAGCCGGCAGCCAACTTGCAACAAGCATCGTCGACCTCATAGACAGGCATTCCGGGATATTCCGCCAAAAGCCGGTCCGCCTGTTCCCGACTGACCACGGGATTTTTAAAAAAACTCCCCGCATTGGGAATCTCCGCCACGTCCGGCAATTTAGAACGGCGAATCCGAATCACCGCCTGCCGGATATTCGTCAAATTCACTTCTCCCCCCATCTTTTCAAGTTCGCTCCGCAAGGCACCATAATCCAGCCGAAACTCCGGTTTTTTGGACAACCGGAATACCACCCGGGTAATGATATACCGATTTTTCCACTCCCGTTTAAAAATACTATCCCGATAAGCGAAACGGCAATCTTTTCCTGCAATTTCCACCTGGATAGCTTTATCCAGGGCTATCGCTTCCACCCGGTCGATCCGCTCGCCGGCTTCCATCCCATAGGCTCCGACATTTTGCACCGGAGCTGCTCCGACATGCCCCGGAATAAAAGAAAGATTTTCAACTCCACCCCATCCCTGTTCCACTGTCCAGGCCACAAAATCGTCCCATTCCACTCCGGCTCCTATCCTAACCCACACCTCTTCCTCATCTTCCTTTATCACCTCTTTTCCCTGCATCGCCGGATAAAAAACAGTACCGGTAAAATCTTCCGTAAAAAGGAAATTACTTCCTCCTCCCAAAATCAACACTTCCGACGGTTGCCATTCATAATCAGCCACAAAAGCCCGGAGCGCTTCCTCCTCGTCACTTTCGACAAAATACCTGCATTTGACATCAATAGCAAACGTATTATATGGTTTCAAACTATAATCTTCCTTGACTTCAATCATAACTTATCCAAAATCACTTATCTTTGTACACAATTATTTGCAAATATACGGAAAAACATGAACACTTTACCCGCTCTGTTCGAAGAACGCATGAGAAAACTTTTACCGGAAGAGTCGGAAGCTTTCTTTGCAGCCCTGCAAACAGAGCCTCCTGTCAGTATCCGGCTGAACCCGGGAAAACCCGTCCCCATCTCCCGGTTATTCCCCGACGAGCAAATCGGTTTACCCGTATCCTGGTGCGAATCGGCCTATTATTTGAAGAGCCGCCCCGTTTTCACCCTGGACCCTTGCCTACATAGCGGGACTTACTATGTACAGGAAGCCTCTTCGATGTTTTTATATCATATATTCGGACAAATACTACCGGCTCATCCGGTAAGAGTATTGGATCTGTGTGCCGCTCCAGGTGGCAAATCTACCCTGATCGCTTCCCGGCTTTCCTCCGGCAGCCTTTTGGTAGCTAACGAAGTTATCCGTTCCCGGGCCGGTATTTTAAAAGAAAATATGATCAAATGGGGAACTTCCCATGTAGTCGTCACGAACAATGATCCGGCAGACTTTCACCATCTGAAAGGCGCTTTCGATATCATCGTCGTAGATGCCCCCTGTTCGGGAGAAGGCATGTTCAGAAAAGACCCCGGTGCCATTCAGGAATGGAACGAAAGCAACCTGCAGCTTTGCAGTGAGCGCCAGCAACGGATTCTGGCAGACATCTGGCCTTGCCTAAAACCCAGTGGTTTCCTGGTGTATAGCACCTGTACTTACAATCCCGGAGAAAACGAAGCCATCCTGGAACGATTGATACGGAAATACGGAGCCCGTTCCATTGAAATCGCACCTCTTTTTCCAGGAATTGTCCCGGGAAACTCAACCGCTCACTGTTATCATTTCTACCCTCACCGGATTCCGGGAGAAGGATTTTTTACCGGAGTGGTACAAAAAACCGAAGGCGAAGAATTCAGAGCCGGGAAAGTCAGGAAAAATACGAAACATACCCCCCCCCTTCTCCCCGGCGACATCCGGGCTTATATCCGGACACCCGAATATTACCGCCCCTATGCCAAAGACAATATCATAGGCGTAATCCCGGAGCAACACAGCGAATTTATACAACTACTGGAGGCTAATCTGCACATCCTCTACCAAGGTTGTGAAATAGCAGAAATCATCAACCGGAAAAGTAAACCTCTGCCTTCACTCGCTCTCTGGCAGGGACTGAATAAAGCAAACTGCGCCCTCCTGGATACCGACCGGATGACAGCCCTGACCTTTCTGAAAAAAGAAGATATTCCGGTGCCGCCCAAGACCGCAGAATGGTTATTGGTTACCTATCGCGGACAGGGTCTCGGATGGTGCAAACACCTGGGCAACCGGCTTAACAACTATTACCCCAAAGAATGGAGAATCAGAATGACAATCGAATAAAATAATAAAACCATGAATTATATTGAAGTTACTTTCGACATCACCCCCTACGAAGAAGCGGTTGCAGATGCGTTAATTTCCGAACTGGGTACTATCGGTTACGATGGTTTCTCCTACACCGACCAGGGATTCACGGCCTACATTCCTGCCAAAGATTATAATGCACAAGCCATCACCCGGCTGGAAATATTCGATTTTTTCACCCGGAACTATCGTATCGAAACCTCGGTACAGGAAATCGAAGACCAGGACTGGAACAAAGTATGGGAAGAAAATTTCACTCCCATCGTGGTAGACGACCGGATCTTAGTCAGGGCCGGATTCCACGCTCCGGTTCCCGGCATCGAATATGAAATCCTGATCGAACCCAAAATGAGTTTCGGTACCGGTCACCATTCCACCACCGCCCTCATGCTACGCACCATCCTGGACAACAAGGAGCGGATTACAGGCAAACGGGTACTCGACATGGGATGCGGAACAGGTATCCTGTCTATCCTGGCTGCCAAAACCGGTGCCCGGGAAATCACCGGCATCGACATCGATGAATGGGCTTACAACAATGCGATGGAAAATATCCGGGCCAATGGTCTGAACAACATCACCATCAAAATCGGAGACGCCCGGTTACTGGAAGCAGAGGCACCTTTCGATGTGATCCTGGCTAATATCAACCGCAATATCCTTCTCGAAGACATGCCCCATTACGTCGCCCGACTCCTCCCCCAAGGCCTCCTGATCATGAGCGGATTTTATCTGCAAGACCTTCCCCTCATCCAGGAAAGAGCGGCACAATCAGGTCTGACTTTCATGACTTACCGGGAAGACAAGAATTGGGTGGCAGCCAGCTTCTACAAAAATTAATCACGTTGTTTAATTCTTAACAAAGTATTGTTTTATCAATTTGAATATAGCACCTTTGCAGCCGGAAATAAGAAAAACACTGGAGTTTATAAAATTGACAAATATGAAAGTTTTAAAATTCGGAGGGACCTCCGTCGGAAGTGCAGACAGAATTCGTGCAGTGGCCGGATTGATCGATAACGGCGAACCTCAGATCGTGGTTTTATCGGCGATGTCCGGGACTACCAATACCTTGGTTGAAATTTCTAACTGCTTATACCGGAATGAAAAACAGGCTGCTCTCCATATCATTCAGAATCTGGAAGTAAACTACTATATCGTTATCACAGAATTATTCGAAACAGAAGCTTATATTCAGAAAGGTAAAACCTTCATTCAAACCATTTTCACCTATCTGCGTTCTTTTATCAACAAGGATTTCTATCCTCTTCAGGAAAAGGCTGTATTGGCACAGGGGGAAATCATGTCTACCACATTGATGCATTATTACCTGGAAGAATGCGGAGTGAGCAACACGCTTTTGTCAGCCCTGGAATATATGCGTATCGATAAAGACTGTGAACCGGATTATTTTTATATCCGGCAAAACCTGAAACGCGAACTGGCCAAACCGGACACCCACCCCCTGATCATTACCCAAGGCTTTATCTGCCGGAATGCTTACGGCGAAATCGACAACCTGAAAAGAGGAGGCAGCGACTATTCCGCCGCACTGGTAGGGGCAGCCATCAAGGCCGAAGAGATCCAGATCTGGACGGACATCGACGGTTTTCATAACAATGATCCCCGTATCGTCGAAGGGACGAAGGCTATCCGGCATCTGTCATTCGACGAAGCTGCCGAATTGGCTTATTTCGGGGCGAAGATCCTTCACCCGTCCAGTGTACAACCGGCGAAAAAAGAAAATATCCCGGTACGCCTGAAAAACACCTTATGCCCCGACGACGAAGGTACACTGATCACCGAAGACAGTCCGGCCAAAAATGTGAAAGCCGTCGCTGCCAAAAGCGGGATTACCGCGATTAAGATCAAATCGACCAATATGCTGCTGGCCTATGGTTTCCTCCGGAAAGTATTCGAAGTATTCGAAGCCTGGAAGACCCCGATCGATATGATCGCAACTTCTGAAGTGGCAGTCTCTCTGACTATCGACTGTACGGAACATCTGGAAGAAATCCTCAAAGATCTGGAAAAATACGGCACGATCGAGGTCGACCGCAATATGGCGATCGTATGTATCGTCGGCGATTTTTCAGCCAGTAAATCCGGACTGGGAGCCCAGGTTCTGAAAGCCCTCGAAGAAGTTCCGCTCCGGATGATCTCTTACGGTGGCAGCGCACACAATATCTCGGTTCTGGTAAAAGAAGAAGACAAGAAAAAAGCCATGACAGACCTCAGTCATAAACTGGAAGATCTTCAGCATTGAAAATAGTTCACTCAGCAACAACACACTTTACTATGCAGTTATCTCAGATACCGGTTCAAACACCGACGCCCTTCTATTACTATAATTTAGAGCTACTGAAAAAAACAGTACAAGCGGCAAAGTCCGGATCAGCCCCTTACGGTTACCGGGTTCATTATGCCGTCAAAGCTAACGCCAATCCGGTGTTACTGCGACTGATCAGCCAGCAGGGACTGGGAGCGGACTGTGTCAGCGGAAATGAAATCCGGCAGGCACTGGAATGCGGCTTCCCGGCCGATACCATTGTATATGCCGGTGTCGGCAAAAGCGATGCAGAGATAGAACTTGCCTTACAGCACGATATCTTTTGTTTCAACTGTGAGTCCCTGCCGGAAATACAGGTGATCGACGGGATCGCGGCCCGGCTGGGCAAAAAAGCCCGGATCGCCCTTCGCATCAATCCCAATGTCGATGCCCATACCCATCACTATATCACCACAGGTATCGAAGAAAACAAATTCGGTATTTATTTGTACGATCTGGAACATGTCATCACGGAAGTAGCGAAATTAAAACAGATCGAACTCATCGGTCTGCATTTTCACATCGGTTCTCAAATCACCGACATGACCGTTTTCCGGGGATTATGTATCCGGGCCAATGAGATCCAACGGCAGATGAAAGAACGCGGACTCCTTCTGCCCCATATCAATTTCGGCGGAGGGTTAGGGATCGACTACAACGAACCGTACGAAAAACCCATTGCCGATTTCCAATCTTACTTTGCCACTTTCGCCCGATTTTTCGAACCGGAACCTCATCAGCAGATTCATTTCGAATTGGGACGCTCGATCGTCGCACACTGCGGAGATCTGATCTCTAAAGTATTGTACGTCAAAGAAGGGAAAAACAGAAAATTCGTAATCCTCGATGCAGGCATGAACGATCTGTTGCGCCCGGCCCTTTATCAGGCCTTTCACAAGATAGAAAATATCAGCTCCGACCGACCCGAAGAGAAATACGACGTGGTAGGACCGATATGCGAATCTGCCGACTGTTTCGGGAAAGACGTCGTCTTAAACGAAACCCGCCGGGGAGATCTCATCGCTATCCATTCCTGCGGTGCCTACGGCGAAGCAATGGCTTCCCGCTATAATCTGCGCGATCTGCCCGGTAGTGTTTTTCAATACCCAAAGTGACCAAAGGAATTTTGTTTTCCAATGGTCACTCTATACCAAACGATTGATCTCAACCGAAATTTTACGTTTTTCTCATCATCCGATCTTATCCGGTTTCTTTTTTGAACCATCAGCCGGTTTTGCGATCGATTCCCGCATTTGTGTATCGGCTTCTATATTTTTCATGCGATAATAATCCATCACGCCTAAATTACCGGAACGGAAGGCTTCCGACATCGCCAGAGGCACATTGGCTTCGGCTTCGATCACCTTCGCTTTCATCTCCTGGGCCAATGCTTTCATTTCCTGTTCTCTGGCCACAGCCATCGCCCTCCTCTCTTCCGCTTTCGCCTGAGCGATTTTCAGATCAGCTTCGGCCTGGTCGATTTGTAAACCTGCCCCGATATTTTTACCCACATCGATATCGGCAATATCGATGGAAAGGATTTCAAAAGCCGTACCGGAATCCAAACCTTTATCCAACACCACTTTGGAGATAAAATCCGGATTTTCCATCACCGCTTTATGGGATTCCGACGAACCGATCGACGACACGATCCCTTCTCCTACCCGGGCCAGCACCGTCTCTTCACCGGCACCACCGACCAAACGCTTGATATTGGCCCGGACAGTCACCCGCGCTTTAGCGATCAACTGGATACCGTCTTTAGCGACAGCCGTAACCGGAGGTGTATTGATCACTTTCGGATTTACACTCATTTGTACTGCTTCGAATACATCCCTACCGGCCAGATCCACAGCAGTTGCAATCTGAAAAGTCAGATCGATATTGGCTTTCGAAGCAGATACCAAAGCATGCACCACCTGGGCCACATGGCCTCCGGCCAGATAATGGGCCTCCAGCAAATCCCGGTATAATTCGATACCTGCCTTTTTCCCCTCGATCATTGCACTGACAATCACCGTAGGCGGCACTTTTCTCCAACGCATCAACACCAATTGTAATAAAGATATTTTCACATCCGATACTAATGCCTGGAACCACAAACCGACAGGAATCAGATACAAAATAATCCATAACAGGAACAATCCTCCGGCTATGGCGACCACCAACAAAATAACACTGCTGTTTTCCATTTCAAACTGTTTTTAATTGTACAATTACTTTATTTCTCAATACTTTAACGACCTCGACCGGACGATGGGCATCGATATAGCCCGATCTGGATTCGGCTTCCACGACCATATCCCCCAATTTTACATTTCCCATAGGTGCCAAGCGTCCCAACGTCTCTCCGCAATCTCCGGCCTTAACCGAATCCCCAATCCCCTCTACCGTCCCTTCCAGACGGGTATCCAGGCTCAGCCTTTTCCAGGTTTTTGTCCGAAGGACATACCAGGTCATCCCGAAGCCGAAGACAACCGTACCCGCCAAAATCAGATGGCCCGTCACTCCGCCATAATACGCGTATCCGAAATATACTCCGGCAATAATACTGATAAATCCCAGAATTCCGGCGACATTAATCCCCGGTAAAACCAAAATCTCCAATACCACCAGGATTGCCCCGATCAGAATCAGCATCAATACGATCAACCATTCCATAATAAATTTTTTAATTTGCTAAAGATATATTTTTTCGGGAAATATACACACATTATCACACCGAAAAATTCAACATTTCTCCTTCCTTATTTTTCCCCTTCCGGGAAACACCTATCGATCAACTACTGATCATGTTTCGATCATCTATCGCATCATACAATACATGACAGGCAGATGAACGGGAATTCGTACGCTTGTGACAACTGAAAAAGCAAGAGAATCACCGTATTTCACATTAGCATAAAATTAAAAATACACGGTTTCCTTCTTTTTATTCTAACGTTTATTATAAATTTGTAATACGGTCACCTCCGTGAGTGTTTGTAAAATGCTAATTATTCTTTATGTTTGTAATTCGTTTAGAGTAATCGGGACGAAGACAATTTAATGAAAGGCATTTAGTTTTATCCTTATCTTGAAAATCGCCAATTTTTATGCAGAAGGATGAACGGTACAAACGCTCATGCTTGCCATATAGTCATCTACACTATATATGGTTTAGCGTGGGGTGATTGTTTATTTCTGCAAGGATGTTTGGCGATACCTCAAGATGGATAAACTGAGAGTTCCCACGCTATTTCTTTTTATATAATTTATCTTCAGGGAATTAGGGTTACAAAAGTATAGTTGTATGTGGAATTTATTTACTCATTTTTTCAAGTATGGTTCTCAATCCTATGCGTTGCTTTCGCGGGATGTAAAGATGATTTCGATGACAGTGAACTACGCAAAGAAATCGCAGACCTCGACGGGCGGTTAACCTCCCTCGAAAAATTGTGGGCGCAGATGAACACGAACATCTCGTCCATGCAGACAATCGTCAACGCGCTGCAACAAAACGATTTCAAACCTCTACCTCCACCTGTGATTATCCGAAAATAATATTAATTACTCTATTTACAAACACAACAAAATTATGGGAATTATAAAATTTTTGAAATGGTTAGCTGATGACGACCCAATTAAAGAGCAAAAATCTATGGTAGATGCAGCCAAATTTGAGGTTGAACGTTTAAAACGAAATATTGAAGATGTAAAGAGAGGTTCTAATTCTGCATCCACACTTAAAGAACTTCGCCAAAAATTGAAACAAGCAAGAGAAAGACTTGCCTATGAAAAAGAAAGATTAAAACGTTTAAAAAACAAAGGATAAACCATGGGAAAATTCGAAGATTCGTTTAAAAGACAGGTCAGACGTGATAC